>NZ_DASRBZ010000410.1:0-5415 GCF_035653355.1 Mycobacterium sp.
CGGCGCTCCCGCCCGACACGGTGACGTCGGCGTCAAGGACGGCCGGATCGTGCGGGTCGGTGCACACGTCGACGAGTCGGCCTCGAAAACCATTGATGCGCAAGGGCTAACGCTCGCGCCAGGCTTCGTCGACCTGCACACCCACTACGACGCGCAGCTGTTCTGGGATCCCACCGCCAGCCCGTCGGTGCAACACGGCGTCACCACCGTCTTCGGCGGCAACTGCGGCTTCACGCTGGCGCCCGCCACCGCCGAGCAACAGGACTACCTCACCCGAATGCTCGCGCGGGTGGAAGGCATGCCGCTCGAGGCGCTGCGCGCCGGGCTGGACTGGCAGTGGTCGTCTTTCGGCGACTGGCTGACACGGTTCGAGGGCCACATCGCCATCAACGCCGGATTTCTGGTCGGGCACTCGGCGCTGCGGCTGGCAGCAATGGGCGACGACGCCGTCGGTGGCACGGCAACGCCTGAGCAGATCGAGCGGATGGTAGCCCTGCTCGAGGATGCGTTAAATGCTGGCGCGCTTGGGTTTTCCACGTCGCAGTCGCACACCCACAACGACGGCGCCGGCCAACCGGTGCCATCGCGGGCCGCATCCCGCGACGAGTTGGTGGCGCTGGCCGCCGGTGTGCGCAGCCACCCGGGCACCACGCTCGAGGCGATCGTCCCGGGCTGCCTGTCCGGCTTCACCGACGAAGAAATCGCGCTACTCACCGACATGTCGCTGGCCGCCGACAGGCCGCTGAACTGGAACGTGCTGGGCGTGTCGGCGGCGAATCCGGCCGGGCACAAAGGGCAACTGCGGGCCTCCGAGGTCGCCGCCCAGCGGGGCGCTCGGGTGGTGGCACTGACGCTGCCGCACGCCATGACGATTCGGCTGTCGTTTTTGACCGGCTTCGTGCTCGACGGGCTGCCCGGCTGGCGCGACACCATGCATCTGCCGGTACCCGAGCGACTCAAGGCGCTCGCCGATCCGCAGGTGCGCCGCCGTCTCAACGAGGGCGCCCAGTCGGAGGAGGCCGGCATCCTGCGCGGGCTATCGCAGTGGCATCGGCTCCTCATCGTCGAGACGTTCGCGCCCGAAAACGCTGATGCCACAGGTTGTTCCGTGGGCGAAGTCGCTGCCGCCCGCGGTGGTGAGCCCTTCGACACACTGTGCGACATCGTGGTCGCCGACGAACTGCGCACCGGGCTCATGCCGCCGCCCACCGGCGACGACGCCGCCGACTGGCGGGCACGGGCCGAGGTGTGGCGCCACCCGGACGCCGTGATCGGCGGTTCGGATGCCGGCGCCCACCTGGACATGATGTGCGGCGCCATCTACACGACCTCGCTGCTCGGGCAGGGAGTGCGCGAACACCAGGTGGTGACGCTCGAGGAGGCCGTGCAGCTGATCACCGACGTGCCGGCCCGGCTCTACGGGCTGCGCGACCGCGGCCGGATCAGCCCCGGCTGGCACGCCGACCTGGTGCTCTTCGACCCGGCGACCGTCGACCACGGACCTGAGCGCACCCGCTACGACCTTCCCGCCGGAGCGCCCCGGCTCGTCGCCGACGCCCGCGGAATCGTTTCGGTGTGGGTCGGCGGAGTCGAGGTCTGTCACGACGGTGCCGCCACCGGCGCCCTGCCCGGCACCGTGCTGCGGTCTGGACGCGACACCGAGACCGTCGCCGCCGGAGCACGCTAGGAGCCCGACGTGAGCCAGCTGGACGAGTTCGACCCGGCCGAGTTGCAGGCCGGGCTGCTCATGCAGGTCGAGAACGTCCACGAGCGGCTGCGCGAAGCCCGCGCGAAAAACCGGGTAATGGTCGGCAATCCGTTCAGCGAGACCGCCAGCCAAACCCTCGGCGTGGCAGGCGTGACCGTGCTCGGCTACGACGAATGCCAGATGGTGCTCACCCACCCGGACACGTTTTCTTCGTCCATCTACGAGCACATCATGGGCCCGGTCATGGGCCGCACGCTGCTGGAACTGCAAGGCGCCGAGCACCGCGCCAGCCGGGCCCTGGTATCGCCGTCGTTTCGGACAACGCTGCTCGAGCGGTGGCGCAGCGAACTGGTACAGGTGGTGGTCGACGAGCTCATCGACCGGTTCGCTCCACGCGGGCGGGCCGAGTTGGTTCGCGAGTTCACGTTCGCGTTCCCGGTACAGGTCATCGCACGGATCATGGGGTTGCCCCGCGCGGATTACCCGCGCTTCCAGCGGCTGTCGATCGAGTTGCTCAACGTGGTCTACGACTGGGAACGCGGAATCGCCGCCTCGGCAGCGTTGAAGAAATACCTCGGCGGGATCCTTGCCCAGCGGCGCCAGGCTCCGCAGGACGACCTGATCAGCACGCTCGCCGAATCCGAGATCGACGGTGAGCGGCTCTCCGACGACGAGATCTTCGCGTTTCTGCTGTTGATCTTGCCCGCCGGCGTCGAGACGACCTACCGAGCGTCGGGAAACCTGTTGGTTGCCTTGCTCACCGAGCCCGCGCTGCTGGAAGCGGTGCGTGCGGACCACGGCCTGGTACGCAGCGCGCTCGAGGAAGCGCTGCGGTGGGAGCCGCCGATCACATCGGTGATGCGGGTAGCCGCCCGCGACTGCGAGCTCGGTGGCATCAAGATCCCCGCGGGCACCAACGTGAACGTCAGCGTCGCATCCGCCAACCGGGATCCGACGCGATACCCCGACCCTGACAGTTTCGATTTCACCCGAAAAAACATCGCGCACTTGACTTTTGGCGGCGGTCCGCACCTGTGCCTCGGCATGCATCTGGCGCGGATGGAAGCGACCGTGGCGATCACCGCGCTACTCGACCGGTTGCCGGATCTGCGGCTCGACCCCAAGGCGCCGAAGCCGCGCATCGTCGGCGTCGCCTTCCGCTCGCCGTTGGCCCTGCCCGTCGAGTTCACCGCTGGCCATTGAGCGACCTCGGCGGCACAACTTCGCCCCGACTGGTGGTATCACTGCGGTATCTCTGGCATATGGGAATGACTTTGCGCACCAATGCCCAGCAGACTGAGGCAAGGCCGCCGCACTGTTGCAGTCACTGGCGCGCAACCACGCGTTGGTGGACGGAAACGTGCGTCTGGCGTGGACAGCCAGCCGAACGTTCCTCGCGATCCATGGCCAGTGGATCAGCGCGCCGGAAGACGCACGCTTCGACTTCGTGATCGGGGTAGCCACCGGCGCGCTGGCCGATCTCGAGAAGATCGCGGAGCAACTGCGCGCCTGGAGCCACCAAGAGGAGTGAGCCACGGGCGGCGCGCGGTTACACGCCTGCGTTGTCACCGATTACAAGTAATCGGTCTGGTTCACCAGCCGCACCGACGACATGCCGTCGGGATAGAACTCCGCAATGCTCAACGACGCGAGGTCTAGGTGCAACCGATACAGGATGCCCGGCCCGGCGTCGAGCGCGATGCGCAGCAGCATCTTGATCGGCGTGACGTGGGACACCACGAGCACCGTCGTGCCGCCGTGTTCGGCGATGATGCGGTCGCGCGCCAGCAGCACCCGCTGGTGCACGCTATCGAAGCTTTCCCCATCGGGCGGTGTGGTCCCGGTGTCGCGCAGCCAGCGCCGATGCAGCTCGGGGTCGCGTTCGGCGGCCTCACCGAATGTCAGTCCCTCCCAGGCGCCGAAGTCGGTCTCGACGAGGTCGTCGTCGACGGTCACGTCCAGGCCCAGTGCTTTGGCGGCCGTCGTCGCGGTGTCGTAGCAGCGCTGCAGCGGTGAGCTGATAACGGCGCTTATCCCGCCGCGTTGCGCGAGATACCGCGCCGCCGCGTCGGCCTGCCGCCAGCCGAGATCGGTCAGCGTCGGGTCGCCGCGGCCCGAGTAGCGGCGGTGCACCGAGAACTCAGTTTGTCCGTGGCGCAACAGCAGCAGTCGGGTGGGCGCGCCGCGGGCACCGGTCCAGCCTGGCGCACTTGTGGTTTCAGGCACCGCTGCGGTCTTGGCGGCCGTGTCCCCGGGCGGCGCATCTTCGGCCTGCGCGGCGGCGTCCATTGCCTCGTTCGCCAACCGGTCGGCGTGCGCATTGCGCTCGCGGGGCACCCAGGTGTAGCTGATCCGCTCGAACCTCGCCGCCAGCGCCCGGGCCCGCTTGTGCAGTTCGGCGAGGTCGGGGTGCTTGACCTGCCAGCGCCCCGACATCTGTTCGACCACTAGCTTGGAATCCATCATGACCACGACCTCGGTGGCATCGAGCTTTGCCGCCTCGTCCAAACCCGCTATCAGGCCGCGGTATTCGGCGACGTTGTTGGTGGCCCTGCCGATGGCCTGCTTGCTTTCCGCCAGTACGGTCGAGCGGTCGGCGTTCCAGACCACCGACCCGTAGCCCGCCGGCCCTGGGTTGCCCCGAGAGCCGCCGTCGGCTTCGACGATGACCTTCACTGGTTAAAGTCCTTGATCCGCAACAAGATTGCGCCGCATTCGGGACAGCGCAGCACGTCGTCTTCGGCGGCCGCCGAAATCCGGGCCAGTTCTCCGCGGTCGATTTCGATCCGGCAGGCACCGCAGCGACGCCCCTGCAACGCCCCGGCGCCGGCGCCGCGAGCCGCGCGCTGCCGCTCGTAGAGCGCGATCAACTCCGGATCCAGTCCCGCGATCAGCTCGTCGCGCCGCGACGCGCGCTGGTGCCGGACCCGGCCGATTTCGGCCAGCGCGGTGTCGAGGGCCTGCTGGACGCGCGCCAACTCGGCCTGCAGCGCATCGATCGCCGCCAACTCCGCGGCCTGCTGGGCCTGCAACTCCTCACGGCGCTCCATCACCTCCAATAGCGAATCTTCCAGGCTGGCTTGCCGACGTTGCAGGGTCTCCAGCTCGTGCTGCAGTTCACTCAACTGTTTGGCATCGGTTGCACCAGACTGCAGCAGGGACCGATCCCGATCCTCGCGCCGGCGCACGGCGTCGATCTCCGACTCATACCGCGACACCTGGGCATCGAGGTCCTCCAAGGCAATCTGCACGCTCGCCAGCCGGTCGTTGGCTGCACTGTGCTCAGCCTGCACCCGCTCGTATTCTTGCCGTTCCGGAAGGTGGCTGGACCGATATGCGATTCGCGACAGCTCAGCGTCGAGCTCCGACAACTCGAGCAACGAACGCTGCTGTGCCACTGCGGCTTTCATTGCTGTCCCCTCCCAGTGTCTGTCACTACCTTTCCCCTAAGTTCCACGGATCGGTGCGGATAGCGCACACCCGCACCGGCAGCGACTCGCCGAAATGGGACCGCAACATGTCGGCGGCCTGGTCGCACCACGGGAATTCGCTTGCCCAGTGCGCGACGTCAACCAACGCCACATCCGATGCGCGGCGATGCTCGTCGGCGGGATGATGCCGCAGATCAGCGGTGACGTAGGCCTGCACGCCGGCCGCCGCCGCGGCGCCCAGCAGCGAGTCCCCGGCCCCGCCGCACACCGCGACCC
>NZ_DASRBZ010000411.1:0-10736 GCF_035653355.1 Mycobacterium sp.
TGTGTGAGCCCAGCGGCCAGGTCGGCACGATACAGCGGAAACCGCGGCGCGCCAAGCTTTCGGCGACTGAGCGCCACAGTCGGCCGTCGACGAGGATCCCGTGCACGAACAGAACCGGCGGGTGCGCTGAATCCTGCGGTCCCAACTCCTCGTATTGAATGGTCGCCTGCCTGAGTGCCAGCTCTGCCATATCCGTTGCCCCTCCACGATCAGTCGGCATCAACCCCCAATCGAAGTCCAACAGCCGCTGCCAGATCTATCCGGTGAACTGCCAAACACTGCCAACGGCTCGTCACCCCGGCTTGCCGGCGGCGACGAATTGCAGCGCACGCTGGGTCTGCTGCTCAACGTCGATGAGGCCGGCCGACGAAAACAAGTCAACGAAGGCATGCCGGTCGAACAGCCGCAGCCCGATCATCCGGGCACCTGCCGTCATCGCGTAGCGCACCGGAGCCGGTTGGCGGGCATAGCTGGTCAGAATGGCGATCCGGCCACCCGGTCGCAGCACCCGCACCATCTCGCGGGCGACCTCGAAGGGATCCGGCATCAAGTAGAGCGCACCGAAACAGCAAACAGCGTCGAACGTTTCATCCCCGAACGGCAGGGTTCTGGCGTCGCCGCGCACGTAGCAGATTCCCGGGCCACTGTTGTCGGTCACTGCTCGGGTCAGCATCGGCTCGGAAATATCGAAGCCCACCGCGAGGCTTCCCGGCGGCATTTGCCGCGCCAGCGGACCCGTGAAGTTGCCGGGACCGCACGCGACGTCAAGCAATCGTTTGGCTTGCAACAAACGCAAAGCCGTCGATGCGCGCCGCTGTTCGGCGCTCGTGGTGACGCCACTGGCAACGTAGAACGCTGCCGGCCGCCACAACCGCTCATACACGGTCGCCACGAACGGGCTGTTCATTGCCCGCTGGGCAAACGTCGGCGCCGGCGACTCGGCCGATTCACCCAACACGTCGAGATGTCCGTGCCGCACCGACGCGGGCCTGTCCAGGAGGCTGCGGGTCAGCTCAAGCGCGTTATCGCTGCTGTGCATTGGTGGAGTCTGACGCGTCGTCGCCTCGGCGCGCACACCGGGCCGGTGCATCCTTGCCGCACCCGCAGACGACGCCATAGCCTTGGGCGAGTTGGACCGCAGCCGAAAGTCTGCGGTCCGGCGACGGTGACCAGGGGGTGACGGTCATGGCAATACGGTCGCGGCCCTGCGCGGGGCGCACGTCGGGGATGTCGCGGTGACCGAACTGACCAGCCTGCGCGCCGACGAGCTCGCAACCCTGGACATCTTCGAAGGATGTCCTGCCGAGGATCTGATGCCGTTGGCCGCGAGCCTGCAGCCCCTGCAGGCGGCCGCCGGTCAGGTGCTGATGCGGCAGGGTGAGCAGGCTGTTTCGTTCCTTCTCATCTCGTCGGGAACCGCCGAGGTCAAGCACGTCGGCGACGACGATGTCGTGATCGTCGAGCACGTGTCTGACGGCATGATCGTCGGTGAAATCGCCCTGCTGCGCGACATCCCACGCACCGCCACGGTCACCACGACCACACCGTTAACAGGCTGGATCGGCGATCGCGACGCTTTCGCCCGGATGGTGCATGTCCCCGGCATCATGCAGCGGCTTATTCGCACCGCCCGCCAGCGGCTGGCCGCATTCGTCGCACCGATCCCGATCCGACTTCGCGACGGAACCGAACTACTGCTTCGACCGGTGCTGCCCGGTGACAGCGAGAAAACCACCCAGGGACACGTCGAATTCTCCAACGAGACGCTGTACCGCCGGTTCATGTCGCCCCGAATCCCCAGCCCGGCCCTGATGGACTATCTGTTCGAGGTGGACTACGTCGACCACTTCGTCTGGGTGGTGACCGACGCCGAAGGCTATCCCGTCGCCGACGCACGCTTCGTTCGCGACGAGCATGACCCCACGCTCGCCGAGATCGCGTTCATCATCGCCGATCCCTACCAGGGCCGCGGGCTCGGTAGCTTCTTGATCGGTGCCTTGGCAGTAGCAGCTCGGGTAGCTGGAGTCGAGAAGTTTTGTGGTCGAATGCTTTCCGACAACCTACCGATGCGCGCGATCATGGATCGTTACGGCGCGCGCTGGGAACGTGACGATGTGGGCGTGGTCACGACAGTGATCGACGTGCCGCAGCCGCGCGAGCTGCCGTTCGGACGAGACATGGCTAACCAAATCAAACGAGTTGCCCTGCAAGTGATTCAGGCTGTCGGCTGATCCGCCGCAATGCCGCTGGCGGCGTGTCGGCGCATCTGATCTGGGCTGTCGCGTGGTATCAACGGGCATGCGGCTTGCGATGGCTGCCGTGGTGGTCATGCTGGTGGCGGCATGCGCTCACCCGGCCGGGTCGGCCCGCAATCCCTCGGTTACGTCGTCCCCAACTGGCATCGTTCGGATCAACCCGGCGAACATCAAACGGGTTGCCCGTGAGCTGCCCAGTGGTTATGAGGTGACCGGTCTTGCCACTGCAGCGGTCCCCGCAGCGGTCTGGGGTCTGGGAGGAGGCTTCACCGCACACCCGCCTCAGTGCGCGACGCTGGCCGACCCAGTCGGCGGCCGCAGCGAAACAGGACAAGGCTTATCAGGATCAGGTTCCGGCGGCATCGTCTACGCCGCGGTCGCGCCCGCACCAGCGAGCGTCAATGCTGCGGTCATTTCCCAGTGCCGGCAATGGACCATGGCGACGCGGCATGCCTCGGCCACCGTCCAGCTCGTCGAGCCGCCACGCATCCACGGTATCCAAACCGTCGGCATGGCAAGCGAAACCACCACGTCGGTCGAAGGCGGCACGGAAATCGCTTCTCAAGCAGAGACATTCGCCGCGTACCTGGGCGACTACTACGCGTACACCATGCTGATCACCGACCCCGGTTCAGTCCATTCGCCGCTGCCGCCGCAATTCGTCGCCGACTTATTGGTCAAAACGGTGTCCGCGCTACGCGGCTGATAGCCGCTCGTTGGGTAGATTCACCATGGTGTTAAAGGCGGCGCTTGCGGTGGCATGTGCGGGTTGGCTCGCCGCGTGCGCATCACCTGAATCGGCAGGTTCTGCGTCCGCGGATATTGCCAAAGTCGCCGACGTGAAGTCGAGTTTCGGCCCGGAGTTCCACGTGACCAGCATTGCGCCGACTGGTATCGATCCGAAGTTGCTGGCGGCGCAGAAGTTGCCGGACGGCCTGAAGTTCGAGCCGCCGGAGTGTGCGGAGGTCGCCCTTGCACCGGTAGTCCCGCCCGGTCTGCAGGGCAACATGGCCGCCGTTTCAGCCGAGGGCGAGGGTAACCGCTTCATCGCCCTCGCGCTCGAAACCTCCCAACCGGTGCCGGTTAACGATCCAGGAGCGGCCTGCCAAAAGGTGGGTTTCGCCGGCGGCGCGGTCCGTGGTGTCATCGAGGCGGTCGACGCCCCACACATCGCCGGCGCAAGGACCCTCGGGGTGCACCGGATTGTGCAGGCGGTCGTGGACGGGAAACCCCGAACCGGCGAGCTCTATGACTACTCCGCTCATTTCGGCAACTACCAGATGATCGTCACCGCCAACCCGCTGGTGCTTCCTGACAAGCCGGTGGTTCCCGTCAACACGCAGCGCGCCCGCGACCTGCTCGTCAAGGTGGTCGCCGCGGTCCGGGGCTGACTCAGCGCACGTCGCGCGGCCGGAACTGGATGCTGACGCGCGGACCGGTTGGGGTAGACGTCTTGGGAACCGAGTGTTCCCATGTGCGTTGACATGACCCGCCCATCACCAGCAGATCGCCATGACCCTGCGGCAGCCGCAACGACGGACCGCCGCCGCGTGGCCGCAATGCAAAGGTACGGGTGGCGCCCAGGCTGACGATCGCCACCATGGTGTCCTCACTGCTGCTGCGTCCGATGGTGTCGCCGTGCCAGGCGACGCTGTCGGCGCCGTCGCGGTACAGGCAGAGCCCCACGGTCGTGAACGGCTCGCCCAGTTCCCCGGCATAGATGTCGTTGAGTCGCCGACGTAGTAGCGCCAGCTGCGGATGCGGTGGCTCGTCGACCGTCAGGTCGTGAAAGCTCACCAGACGCGGTACGTCGACAACGCGGTCGTACATGTGGCGGCGCTCGGCGCGCCAGGGCACCGTCGACAGCAGCGCGTCGAACAGCTCGTCAGCCTCGGTCAGCCAGCCGGAGCGGATGTCGAGCCACGCGCCGTCGCTGAGGTAGCGGCGTTGGTCGAGCTCGAACAGCGAGCCCTGAACCGCGATCGCCATGGCCGCCAGTCTATCGCACGCCCGTTCGAAGACGCTGGCTCGGCGGGTCGCACCGCGGCGTCCGGGGGTGGCGGGCATTACCTTGCTATATGTGAGTGTCGCCGAACTGGGCACCAATTCCGAGGTCGGACGGCTGCGGGTGGCGATCCTGCATCGGCCCGGGGCGGAGTTGCGGCGACTCACCCCTCGCAACAACGACCAGCTGCTGTTCGACGGATTGCCGTGGGTGGCGCGCGCGCAGGAGGAGCACGACGCGTTCGCTGAGTTGCTGCGCTCCCGCGGTGTCGAAGTGCTACTGCTGTCCGATCTGCTGACCGAGGCGCTGAACAGCGGGGCGGCCAGGATGCAGGGCATCGCCGCCGCGGTCAACGACCGGCGGTTGGGATTCCCGTTGGCACAAGAGCTTTCGGCCTACCTGCGTGGCCTGGATCCGGCCAGCTTGGCGCATGTGCTGATGGCCGGCATGACGTTCACCGAACTTCCATCGGACACGCGCACCGACGTGTCGCTGGTGCGCCGTATGCACCACGCGGCCGATTTCGTCATCGAGCCGCTGCCGAACCTGGTGTTCACCCGCGACTCGTCGATCTGGATCGGGCCTCGAGTGATCATCCCGTCGCTGGCGCTGCCGGCGCGGGCTCGTGAGGCATCGTTGACCGACCTGATCTACGCCCATCACCCGCGATTCGCCGGCGTGCGGCGCGCATACGAATCGCACACCGCGCCCGTCGAAGGCGGCGACGTGCTGTTGCTCGCGCCCGGCGTCGTCGCCGTCGGGGTCGGCGAGCGCACCACACCGGCCGGCGCAGAAGCCTTGGCGCGCAGTCTGTTCGACGACGACCTGGCGAACACGGTGCTCGCCGTGCCGATCGAGCAGAAACGCGCCCAGATGCATCTCGACACGGTGTGCACCATGGTCGACACCGACGCGGTGGTGATGTACGCGAACGTGGTGGACACCTTGTCGGCGTTCACCCTTCAGCGCACCCCCGACGGCGTCAAGATCAGCGACGAGACGCCATTCGTCGAGGCCGCCGCGAACGCGATGGGCATCGACAAGTTACGGGTCATCGACACCGGGCTAGATCCCGTCATCGCCGAACGCGAACAGTGGGACGACGGCAACAACACCCTTGCATTGGCGCCGGGCGTCGTCGTCGCGTATGAGCGCAATATGCGAACCAACGCCCGCCTGCAGGACGCTGGTATCGAAGTGCTCACCATCGCCGCCTCCGAGCTGGGCACCGGGCGCGGCGGGCCGCGGTGTATGTCGTGTCCCGCCGCCCGCGACCCGCTGTAGTTAGCCGCGAGACAGAAGCTGTGGCTGTGATTCAGGCGGCTTCACGACCCTGACTTCTGGTTCGCGACGGCAGTACGTAACCGTGACGGGCGAGCGCATTCTGTGCCCGCCGGACGACGTCGGCACGCGAATGCTCCTTGATGACCTTGATTACGTGCCAACCAAGGCGGTCGACCATTTCCGCCCGCCGGATGTCTTTAACATATTGTCCTCGATCGGTGCGATGCTGGTCGCCGTCGTATTCGAGCGCCACCTTTGGCTCTTCCCAACCCATATCGAGGTACGCGACGAGGTGGCCATCGCTGACCCGAATCTGTGTAGTCGGTCGGGGTAGCCCAGCATCGATCATGACTAAGCGTAACCAGCTCTCCTTTGGTGATTCAGCACCAGCGTCCATCAGATCGATGGCTGTGCGCGCCCGCTTGTTCCCGCGGGCACCGGGGTAACGATTCACGAAGTACATGAGGCTGTCTCGACTGATGCCTGCGGCGCGGGCAAGTGCATCGAGGTGGGCAACCGCCATGTTCCGCGGAAGGTGTCGAGCGAGATCGAATCCCGCTCTCGCGGGGCTAACTACTGGTAAGCCGTCAATACAGGTGACTTCGTCAGGGTCGAATCGTTCGTCGCGAACGATGATGCCGGGAGGGTGGTGGTTGTTTCGCCAGAGCATTTCTATAGGCGCGTATTCATCGACCCACTTTGCGCCGTGTAGGGCTGCCGCGGCACGCCCGGTGATCACTGCCCGTCGGCCCGACCACAACCATGCTCCGATAGTCAAAGTCTCCAGCGACGGACACACGTCGTTCTGAATGTAGACATCACGGAAAATGCGCCGGTAGTTCCAGCGCAGCTGGCCGCGCGTCAGTAAGCCCATCGCCAGTGCCTCGCTGCCAATGAACACGTCATCCATGTCGTGATCATGGCTGTCAGCACCGACAACCTCGATGTGTGACGCCAAATAGAAGCCAGGGTCGTGATTGGGACGCAATCGCAGCCGTGGCTTCTGTCTCGCGACGAAAGAACTAACGCCAGCTGGGCAGCCAGATCTCCATGTTCCAGGTCGCTTGTGAGATCGGTTGACCGGTGAGCACCGGAAACAGCCACGCAAAGTTGGTCAGCACCAGCGCGACATAACACGACACCACGATCAGCCCAAGCGTGCGTCGTTCCCGGTTCTGCCCAGGCTGATACAAGATGTCGCCGAGAATCAGCGCGATCGCCATCACCAAAAACGGGGCCATGGTGGCCGCATAGAAGAAGTACATCTGACGGTCGATGTCGGCGAACCACGGCAGCCAGCCGGCGCAGTAACCAACCAGGACAGCGGCGTAGCGCCAGTCGCGGCGCACCAGCATCCGCCACGCCGCATAGCCAAGGACGGGCACCGACAGCCACCACATCGCCGGCGTGCCGACCAGCATCACGGCTTTCACGCACGATTGCGCCCCGCAGCCGGGAACGTTCTGCTGGTCGATCGCGTACAGCACCGGCCGCAGCGACATCGGCCATGCCCACGGTTTGGATTCCCACGGATGGTAGTTGCCGGCCGAATTCGTCAGGCCCGCATGGAATTTGTAGGCGTTATAGGTGTAATGCCACAGCGAGCGGATCGCGTCGGGCATCGGAAAGGACGCCTTCGGGCCGATCGACTGGCCTACCTCGTGGCGATTGATTGCGGTCTCGGAGGCAAACCACGGCGCATAGGTGGCCAGATACACCCCGAACGGGATCAGCAGCAGCGCATAGATGGTCGGCCCCAGATCACGGCGCAATACTCCCAGCCACGGTCGAGGCACCCGGTAGGCGCGGCGGGCGGCCACGTCGAATGCCAGCGACATCACACCGAAGAACAAGACGAAGTACAGCCCCGACCACTTTGTTGCGCAAGCCAATCCGAGTAGCACACCAGCGCCGAACCGCCACCAGCGCACGCCGAGCCTTGGGCCCCAGACTGTTTCGGCGCTGCGGCCCTCCAGAAGCGCGAGGTGCATACGTTCCCGGACCTCGTCGCGGTCGACCATCAGCGCGCCGAACGCCGCCACCACGAAGAAGGTGAGAAAGCCGTCGAGCAAAGCGGTCCGTGACGTAACGAAGCTCACCCCGTCGCCGATGATCAGCAGTCCCGCGATACCGCCCACCAGCGTCGATCGGCTGAGCCGCCGCACGATCCGCGCGACCAGCGCGACCACGATGACCCCGAGCAGTGCGCCGGTGAAGCGCCAGCCCAGCCCGTTGTAGCCGAAGATCGCCTCCCCGATAGCGATCAGCTGCTTGCCCACCGGCGGGTGAACGACCAGACCGAAGCCGGGGTTGTCCTCCACACCGTGGTTGTGCAGCATTTGCCAGGCCTGCGGCGCGTAATGCTTCTCGTCGAAAACCGGTGTGCCCGCGTCGGTCGGCGAACCGAGGTTCACGAACCGGGTCACCGCCGCCAACGCGGTGATCACCGCGGTCATCACCCAGCCCTGCATGCGGTCGAGCGGGCCGAAGTCGGGGACCGGCACCAGCGGCGCAGGGCTGATGACAGGTGCCGCCCGCTCGGCGACGGCGACAGGGCTTTCGCTGGGCGGGGCGGATGTCATCAACCACGATCGTAGGCTTTGGCCCATGAGCGGTGGTCGACTGTTGCTGGGCGCCACGCCGCTGGGCCAGCCGTCCGACGCCTCACCGAGGCTGACCGCCGCGCTCGGCTCTGCTGACGTAGTGGCCGCCGAGGACACCAGGCGGCTGCGCACACTGGCCAAGGCGCTCGACGTCCACATCGCCGGCCGAGTGGTCAGTTTCTTCGACCAAAACGAGTCGGCACGGGTGCCGGCGCTGGTTGCCGACATCGCCGCCGGCGCCACAGTGCTGCTCGTCACCGACGCCGGGACACCCGTCATCAGCGATCCCGGACATCGACTGGTGGTGGCCTGTGTCGACGCCGGTGTCCCGGTGACGTGCCTACCGGGACCGTCGGCGGTGATCACCGCCCTGGCGGTGTCCGGGTTGCCTTCGGAGAAGTTCTGTTTCGAGGGTTTCGCCCCGCGCAAGCAGTCGGCGCGCAGGGCATGGCTGGCGTCGCTGGCCGAAGAGCGGCGCACCTGCGTGTTCTTCGAATCTCCGCGCCGGTTGGCCGCCTGCCTGCACGACGCGGTCGACCAGCTTGGCGGGACGCGGCGGGCGGCGGTGTGCCGGGAACTGACCAAGGTCCACGAGGAAGTGGTGCGCGGGTCGCTGGAGGAGCTCGCCAAGTGGGCCAACGAGGGTGTACTGGGGGAGATCACCGTGGTGCTGGCCGGGGCGGCGCCACAGGCCGACCTGCCGGCGCTGGTGGCCGAAGTCAATGAGCTGAGGCGGCAAGGAATTCGAGTCAAGGACGCCTGCACCCAAGTGGCTGCCGCGCATCCTGAACTGCACTCGCGGCGTGAGCTTTACGACGCTGTCGTGCGCTCGCGTGGTTAACCGGCGCGGGCGGGTGCGGTGACCGCCGATGTGAGTCCAAGGATCGGCGCGGCCTTGTGTAGACACTCGTCCCATTCCGCGTCGGGATTCGAGTCCGCAGTGATTCCTCCGCCTGAGCCCAACACCGCGTTTCCCTCGGCGTCGAACTCGACGGTGCGGATAGCCACATTGAGTTCACAGCCCGCCATCGGTGACACGAAACCAATAGTGCCGCAATATACTCCGCGGTTGGGTTGCTCCCATTGCGAAATCAGTTGCCGGGCACGTAGTTTCGGGGTTCCAGTGACGGAGGCGGGCGGGAAGGCGGCGTCGAGCAGCGCCGAAGTCGGCAGCTCGACGGGCACCCGCGCCGACACCGTCGACACCAAATGCCACACGCCCGGTGCACGTCGTACCGCCAGCAGCTCAGGCACGCTCACTGTGCCGGTGAGCGCCACCCGGCCCAAGTCGTTACGGACGAGGTCGACGATCATGATGTTCTCGGCGACGTCCTTGACCGAGGATCGCAGCGCTGACGGAGACGCCTGCAACGGCAAGGTGCCCTTGATCGGGCTCGACGTGACGACCTCGCCGCAGCGCCGCAGGAACAGCTCTGGTGACAGCGATGCGACCGCCCCCCATGGACCGGCCACATAGGCGGCCCGGGCCGGCGAGGTGGCGGCGACCGCGTCGACGAAGAAGTCCAGCGGCGCCCCGGCGAGGCTCCCGGTGAACTGCGTGCACACACACGCCTGGTAGACCTCGCCGGCGGCGATCGCCTCCAGGCAGGCCAGCACCCCGGCGCGGTGTGCTGCCCGGTCGGCCGCAGCCCAGCCGATGCCCCAATCCCGGGCCGGTGCCGGTGTCGAGAGCGCCTCCGCGAGCCAGTCCGGCATCCGGACGCCGGACAGGCTCTCGTAAAACCACTGGCCGCGGCGATCGCAGCGCAGCACGCAATCGGTCCAGCCCCCGGCGGCTTGCGGTACATGCTCCGGCGCGCGGCCGCTGCCCGGGTCGGGGTAGGAGAGGTAGCCGACCCAGCCGCCGCCGACCGCGGTGGTGTCCGCGCCGGGCCGCACCGCGAAGACAACGCCAGGGTCGACCGGTTGCGCCGACACGCTCGGTGCGATCACGGCGAGCGCGCCGAACCAGTCGCCGGTCAGCGCAGCCGGCGGCGGCAGGCCGAGCCGGTTGGTGGCGTCGCCCACCGCGCGCAGCACCCGCGGTGCCGCGCCGAGGTCGCCAAGCCGGTCGATGCGCATTGCACCAGCTTGGCAGAAAGCTCAGCCGCGGCTGATTTCGCGTGCGGTCGCGATTGCGGTCAGCTTGTCGGGGTTGCGGATCGCGTAGAAGTTGGTGATCTTGCCGTCGGCGATCTCGACGGTGAAGACTCCCTCGAGCTGGTCGCCGCGGTATACCACGACCGCCGGCGCGGAGTTGCACAGCACCATCTCCAGTCGTACGCCGGGAACGCGCTTGACCCACCTGCCCAGCCCGATGACCGCGTTGGCGACCTTTTGGGCCCCGACTATCGGCCGCCGCGCCGCGGTCGCCTTGCCGCCACCATCGGCGGTCCACACCACGTCGGGGGCCAGCATCGACATCACGGTCTGCAGATCGCCGTTGGACGCCGCGGCCAGAAACTCCGCGGTGATGCGTGCGTTCTGTTCGGGGTCGACCGGAGCGAAACGCCGGCGGCGCGCCTGCACATGTTCTCGCGCCCGGTGCGCGATTTGGCGTACCGCCGAAACGGATTTGTCTACAGCAGA
>NZ_DASRBZ010000412.1:0-7265 GCF_035653355.1 Mycobacterium sp.
GTCAACGCGGGATAATCACCGTCGGCATGCGCACGCAACGGCCCGACCCGGCGAGCGATATCAGCGAACTCACGCAGCTCCGGCGTGTCGTCCTCCGACCAGGCGGACAGCTCCAAAACGCCTTCGCGCACTTCACCTTCGCTGCCGTCGACGGTCACCAGTTTTCCGGCCAGCGATTCGGCGACTCCGCGGCCACAGCCCACCACGGCCACCTTGCCGAGTTCGCGGCTGACCACCGCGGCGTGGCTGGAGGCGCCACCGACTTCGGTGACGATGCCGCGTGCGGCCAGCATGCCGTGGACGTCATCGGGGCTGGTGTGGTTGCGAACCAGAATGACGTCCTCACCGGCGTCGGCGGCGTCCATCGCGTCATCGATATCCGTGTAGGCACGGCCTGATGCCACCCCGGGGCTGGCCGGCAATCCGCGCGCCAAAAGTGATGCGGCCAGCCGGATTTCCGGCTGCAGCGACGGCAGCAGCAGCGTTTCGACTTGAGCGGGAGTGACTCGGTGCAGCGCTTCGGCGTCGTCGATGAGTCCTTCGCGGCGCAGTTGCAGTGCCAGTCGCACCGCCGCCTGTGCCGATCGTTCGGCGGCCCTGGTCTGCAACAGCCACAGCTTGCCCTCTTCGACGGTGAACTCGATTTCTTGGACGTCGGCAGCAAGCCGCTCCAGTGTCCGGGAGGCGGCCATCAGCTCGTCGTAGACCGATGGTTGCTCGTGACGTAGGGCGGCGATCGGTTCGACGTCGACGGTGCCCGACACCACGTCGTCTCCTTGCCCGCCGGGTAGCCATTCGCCGAACCGTTCATCGGCGCCGGTTATCGGATTGCGCGAAAACACCACTCCCGCACCAGAATTGCTCCCCATGTTACCGAACACCATCGACTGCACGACGACCGCGGTGCCGCCCTTGTCGTCGATGCCGTGATGCGCGCGGTAGGTGCTCGCGCGGGGCGAGTTCCAAGAAGCGAACACGGCCTCGATGGCCATCCGCAGCTGCGTGTACGCGTCGGCGGGCACGGGGGCTCCTTCGGAGCCGCTCACACCCGGCGTGGCGATGCGTCGATACATCCGGCTAAATCGTTGCCGGGTGTCGCGGGCGAACGCCGCCGTGCCCCGCGCGGCCAGCGCCTGCTCGACAGCGTCGTCGATGCCCAGATCCAGCACTGTGTCCATCATCCCGGGCATCGAGCGCGCCGCACTGGACCGTACGCTGACCAGCAGCGGACACGGTCCCTGCCCGAACGTTCGTGACGTCTGAACTTCCAGCCAGCCGATCCGGTCGAGCACGTCGTTCCAGATCGCCTTGATCGTGGCCTCAGGTTCGGCGAGGTACTGGGCGCCCACTTCGGCGGTGATGCAAAAGGCGGGCGGTACAGGCAAACCGTGGCGGCGCATGACATTGATGCCGTAGCCCTTATTGCCCAGCGCTTCGCGCGGCAGTTCCGCGGTGCCGTCGAGTACCGGCACGAGCGATGACGGCGGCGCCGACGTCGAGGTCGCTAAGTGCCCGGCCGACGTGTTATCGCGGGCGCCGCCATGAGGCACGCCACGGATCATCGCCTACACCCCTCGTCGCTCGGCCGTCCTGGCCAGCCCTGACACCTCTTCCGGCAAACGTCCGATTGCCAGCTATGGTCCCACAGTGCGGGCGCCGCGGCGGCGTCAGGACTGTCCGCGCAGCAAGCCGAATCCGAAGTTTGTACCGAATCCGCGGCGCAAAGCCAGATGAATCCACAGTAGGGCGTACGGCTCGAGGAGCCGGGCCAGGGTGAGATCGCCGACGTCGACGGCATCAAAACCGAGCTCCTCGACGAGGCCAGCGGTGACGGACTTAGCCTGGTCATCGTCGCCGCAGACGAACATCACCGGCTTGCTCGGCAGTTGAGGGCCGTCCATCATCGCCGCGCCGATTTGGTTCATCGCTTTGCAGACCCGTGCGCCCGGCGCCCACCTCGCGACCTGCTCGGCTCCCGAGGCGGTGAACCCGATCTCCAAGCCGCTGAAGTCCGGTGTCAGCGGGTTGGTGCAGTCGATGAGGACTTTGCCGGTCAGGTCTCCGCAGCTCTGCACGGCGTCCTGGGTACCTTGCCAGGGCGTGCACAACGCCACGACCTCGGCTGACGCGGCTGCCGATTCGTTGGTGCTCACCGCACCCAGCGACGCATACTTCGGGTCATCCGGGCGGCGGACACCGAACCTGACGTGATGGCCACGGTTGGTCCAGGCGGTACCCAGCGTGGCGCCGACGTTGCCGGCTCCAATGATTGCGATCTTGATGTCAAGCTCCCTTCGTCGGGGACGCCGAATAACACCGTACTTCGATCTGAGCAACCCGCTGCCGGCTTCGTCACCGGCCTCCCGCTGTCGGCCCGTATCGTCGCCGAGTTAAGTTTGCGGTTATGACTGCCTACGACGTTGGATTATTGATCCTGCGGTTGGTGCTTGGCCTGACCCTCGCCGCCCACGGCTTCAACAAGTTCTTCGGCGGCGGCCGAATCCCGGGAACCGCGCGCTGGTTCGAGAGCATCGGCATGAAGCCTGGCACCTTCCACGCCGCCGTCGCCGCCACCACTGAAGTGTCGGCCGGACTCGGGCTGGCGGCCGGACTGCTCACGCCCATCCCCGCGGCGGGCTTCGTCTCACTGATGGTGGTTGCGGCGTGGACGGTGCACCGCGCCAACGGCTTTTTCATCGTCAAAGAGGGCTGGGAGTACAACCTGGTGCTGGCGGTCAGCGCGGTCGCAGTGGCCACACTAGGTCCCGGGCGGCTCAGCTTGGACTGGCTGATCTTCGGGCACAACTGGCTCGACGGCTGGAAAGGGCTGCTGGTATCGGTGGTGCTGGGCTTGGCCGGCGCTATCGGGCAACTACTGATCTTCTACCGGCCGCCGGTCAAGCAACCGCAGTAAGCGGGCTTAACGAGAAATCGCTCGAAGGCGGGCAAAACATGGGTGCCCTCCCGCCCCGGTAGCGGCTGCGACGGCTGATCTATAGGTAGGGGTTGGCCGTCGGTCCCAACCGACCTTCAGCGGATCAGCAAGGACAGCAGCTTCTTGCCCAACGACACTGTCGGGAACTCGTTTTCGTAGGAAACAGTGACCTGGTCACCGACCCGTCGGCGCAACTCGGACTGCAGCCTTTCGTAGATCGTCGAGCCAGACGCCGGGCATCCGGCGCAGGCCCCCGACATCCGCACAATTGCGTGGTTATCGGTCACTGCCACCAATTCGATTGATCCGCCGTGTGATTCGGCGAGCGCACCGATCGGTCCAGCGAGCAGCTCGGTGGCGACCTCGGTCAGCTCGCTAGTCGTGTCGCCGGACGAGGGGTCGACCTGCCAATCTGCGGGCTCACGCAGTGCCTCGCTCAGCGCGTCACGTATGTCGTCGCCAAGCTCGCGCCAACTGGCGCCTGGCCTCAGCGTGATCAACACATCGGTTCCGCGCACCACCAACTGGTCGATCACTCTGCGGTCAAGCAATGCACCGAGCTGACCTGGAGCATGCCGGACGGCGCCTTGAGGTGGGAGGTTGCCCGGCGGCACCACCCAGCGCAGTTGCTGAGGATCCGAGGTGGCGATGGCGTGGATCGGATTCATGCCCCGACACCTACCGCAATCGACCTGGCAGCGAACGCCATCACCCACGCGAGCACGAACATGTAACCGAAGGCAAGGGCGGGCCATCGCCACGAGTTGGTCTCGCGGCGCATCACCACGACGGTCGACATGCACTGTAGGGCGAACATGAAATACACCAGCAATGCGATGACTGTCGGCGCGGTGAAGACCTTGTGGCCGTGGTCGTCGGTCATCGTTGCCAGCGCTTCACCGGGGTCGGCGGGGTTTGTCGCGGCTGAAACCTGGCCGAGCGTCGACACGAACACTTCACGCGCCGACAGGGCACCGACCAGGGCGACATCGATATGCCAGTCGAAGCCGAGCGGTTTGAACACGGGCTCGATCGCCTTGCCGACGTCGGCGGCATAGCTGTGTCCCATCACGTATGCGGTCGCGTCGGTGGGCAACATGCCGGCGGTCTCGGATTCGCGCGTCGGCAGGTTGAGCAGCGCCCACAGCACCAGCGAAACGGCCAAGATAATGGTTCCGGCCTTGCGCAAGAACATCTTCGCCGCGCTCCACACCGCGACCAGCACGGCTTTGGGAGATGGGAACC
This sequence comes from Mycobacterium sp., assembly GCF_035653355.1. GTDB lineage: Bacteria > Actinomycetota > Actinomycetes > Mycobacteriales > Mycobacteriaceae > Mycobacterium. The sequence continues at coordinate 4,181 of NZ_DASRBZ010000412.1, forward strand.
GATACGGGGGGAGCTCCATAGTGAACGGCAGCAAGTCGCTGCGCAGGACCGTCGACTTGAACAACCACGCCGCGATCAGCGCCGAGGTTCCTCCGCCGAGATATAGCAAGAACATCGTGATGCCCTGCGCGCTGAACCCCCACCAGCGCGTCTGGGGCGCGACCAGCAGACCGACCAGCAAGGTGTACACGGGCAAGCGCGCCGAACACGTCATGAGCGGTGCGCTCAAAATGGTGGCGATCCGGTCGCGCGATGATGGCAAAGTCCGGGTCGCCATGATGCCGGGGATGGCGCAGGCGAACGACGACAGCATCGCCACAAAGGCGCGGCCTTCCAGACCCGTGATGGCCATTACCCGATCCATCACGAATGCTGCGCGTGCCATGTAGCCGATGTTCTCCAGCAACGCAATCAGCAAGAACAGCAACGCAATCTGCGGGATGAACTGCAGGACGGTACCGACACCGCCGATGATCCCGTGACCCAGCAGGCTACCCACCATGGAATTGCCCAGGTGATCGGCGACCTCGGCGCCCAACCAGTTCAGTCCGTCGCCTATGCCGTCCCGCAGAGGCGCACCGACGGTGAAGACGACCTGGAAGAACGCGAACATCACCGCGAAGAAGATGGCCGTGCCCCACAACGGATGCAGAATCAACCGGTCGATCCGGTTGGTGCGCTGATCTGGTTGCGGCGCAACATAACCCGCCGCGTCAAGCACCGACGTGCCCCAGGCGTCGATGGTGTCGTGGTCGGACGGAGGCAAAAGCGGCGGGCGCTTCCACTGGTCGAAAGACCCCAGCTGGGCGCGCAAAACCTCGATTCCCGTGCCGCGATGTGCGACGACTGCGGTTACCGGGATACCCAGCGCGGTTGATAGCGCATCGGTATCGATCCGGCCGCCACGCGACGTCAATTCGTCGGTCATCGTCAATACCAACACGCACGGCAAATCGAGGCGCAGAACCTCCGCCACGAGCGTTATCGAACGACGCAGCGTGGTGGCGTCGGCCACCAGCAGCACCGCATCGGGTCTGCCGATGTCGTCGAACTCACCAGTGAGCAGGTCTGTGACAACCTGCTCGTCCGGGCTGATGGGGTCGAGGCTGTAGGTGCCGGGCAGGTCCTCGACGACAATGGTGACGCCATTCACTTTCGCGGTGCCCACGCTACGGCCGACGGTGACGCCCGGGTAGTTGCCGATCTTCGCGCGCAGCCCGGTCAGATGGTTGAAGACGCTGGTCTTGCCGGCGTTCGGACTGCCCACCAGGGCTACGCGTCGAAGGTCTGCGACGGCAACCGTCTCGCTGCCCTCGGCGTGACACGACGTCATGGGTTGGCCTCCGGAATAACCTCAATCAGTCGCGCCTCGCGACGGCGGATACACAGTTCGGTGTCGTGGACTCGGTAGATCGTGGGATCACCTAGCGGTGCGCGGCGGATCACGTCCACGCGGGCGGTTGGCCGGAAGCCCAATTGGTGGAGTCGACGCCCGACCGAGGGGTCGGCCTGCGGCGCCAAACCCACCACGGTCGCCCGCTGACCCGGCTCCAGCCGGGCAAGATCGGATCGACGGGGACCCTGGCCTTGACCATGCATGACGTGCCCTTACTGGAGTGCAGTTAGGGTCACCTTACGCCCGCGCCCGGCGACCGGTACCGCGTTGTCATCGGGTCACCCGGCACGATGCGGCAGCCTACAGTAGACGCTCGCCCCTCGCCGGCCTAGACGTCGATCGTGGCCCGGCAACGCCATTCGTTGCCGGTATGGCTGAACTCGAGCCCGGACAGCGCGATGGCCTTGGGCGCCGCACCGATCAGCGTGACGTCGCTTAGCGACGCCACCGGCATGGTCACACGCATTGTCTCCGACTCAATCTCGAACTCTGCGCCTAACGGAACAACGCCTTGGGTATCAAGCAGATAGATCAGCTCGTCGAGTGCCGCCACGAGACGATCACTGTCATTCGTCGCGGCCAACTCAGAGGTGATGGTCCGCAGCGGCGCCGCATTGGTCGCATTGGTGACGTCGACGAAACTGTCGGTGAGTGCCATCACCGCTTCACCCAGGCACGCCTCGCGGGTCGGGCCCCAGGCTTCGACGGTGATATCAGCCGGATGGGGCAGTGCGCGGTGCCCGCGGTCGCTTGCGGTCAACCCTTCACCACACCCAGCGGTTCCAGCCGGGCCACAGTGCGGCACAGACCCGCCTGTTCAGCGACCGCGACGACCTCCGAAACGTCCTTGTAGGCGGCTGGCGCCTCTTCGACCAATCCCCGCTTCGATGCGCCGCGGACCAGGATCTTCTGTCGGTGTTCCAGTTGGTCGCGCAATTCCTTCGGGGCTACCAAGCGGGCCGCTTGATGGCGGCTGAGCCGCCTACCGGCGCCGTGACAGGTCGAATGAAACGCACCGCCACCGGTCACCCCGGCCAATACATATGACGAGGTGCCCATCGAGCCCGGTATCAGCACGGGTTGGCCGACATCAGCCAGATTCGTTGGTAGTTCTGCGTGCCCGGGCGGCAGTGCCCTGGTCGCGCCCTTGCGATGTACACAAAGGTCACGCAGTTCTCCGCCGACATGGTGCCGCTCGATCCGGGCGAGGTTATGCGAAATGTCGTAGACCAACTCCAACCCGGTACCGGTGGTCGACCGAAAAACCTCCGCTGCGGCCGTGCCTAGGAGCTGCCGGTTGGCGCGAGCATAGTTGGCCGCTGCATACATCGCCGCAAGGTAGCGCCGGCCTTCAGCTGAATCCACTGGCACGCAAGCTAATTGCCGATCAGGGACCTGCACTCCATGGCGCTGCATGGCATGGTCCATCGCGCGGACCTCGTCGGTGCAGATCTGGTGTCCCAGTCCACGCGATCCGCAATGGATCATCACGCATACTTGACCGGTCCGCAGCCCGAAAGCCTTGGCAACGGGCTCGTCGAACACTTCAACCACATGCTGGACTTCCAGGAAATGATTGCCGGAGCCAAGGCTGCCGAGCTGGGGGCGCCCCCGCTGCCGCGCTCGCTCGCTAACCGCGGACGGGTCAGCCTCGTCGAATGCGCCGCCGTCCTCGCAGCGCTCTAAGTC
>NZ_DASRBZ010000413.1:0-6030 GCF_035653355.1 Mycobacterium sp.
GGTGTGCCTGAGCCGAAGGTCCCAGGTGTCGACTACCCGTATCCGCCCAGCGACGCATTGTCGGCGCTCGAGCATCATCCCGGGGGAGAGGTTGCACGGCTAGCTGAAGGTGGCGTGCCACCGAAAGTGCTTGATGGCTACGACCCTTTGGCCGGTAGAACTCCCGAGGAGTTCGCACGCGACTTCACCGTCCCCGGCGCGCATGACGAACCGCGCTGGGATTGGGATGGTCAGGCGCCAAACAATGGATTCGCAGGAACTCCCGAAGTGATGGATCACATCCCGAAGGAAATGCGCCTCGATCGTGTGGGGCCAAACGGAGGAGCATTCATGTCACCCGAAGGAACGCCCCTCGCGGAGCGGGGGACACCGCCCGGTCTGGCCGCTCAATACCACCTTTTCGAAGGCACTGGAAAGGCGATCCCGGAAGAATGGGAAGTGCTACATGGGCCAGCTAAGAGCGCTTTTGGCCAACCGGGCGGCGGCGACCAATGGGTGGTTATCGATAGGTACACCGGAGAACCCGTCCCTGTCGAACAATTAGAAAATGCTGGCATAATCACTGAAATAAGACCTTAGGGGTTGTTATGAACGATGAGTTTAGCGGTGCAACTCCCTCCGAGCGGGCTTATTGGCGGGAATTGGTTGACCGTTACGAGACGTGGCGTCAGCGATGGCTCTCCACCGTTGGCACAACCCGCGGCGATGCTGCTGAGTGGTCAGACAGTCGTTTATGGTTTCGGGATGGCTATCCGTATCCCGACTGGCGGGGGTTAGCGCTCGAACGGTCTGGAAACGGATACCTGGTCTTGACTGTTTGGACGGAGCGCAGGACATCTCCTGGCATTGCTATTAAATCGATGTATTCTCGTCTAGAGGATGCGGGAAAGTATGTTATCGCCGATATTGGTGATTCCTTACGGAAGGAATGTGGCCTTGAGCCACTGTTCCAGCAGTGGCAGCGTGCTGGAGTTCGCGACGGTATAGCAAAAAGCAGTGACGTCGACGAGAATATCGTTAGGTTCATTGCAGACCGTAACGGCGTCTCCCACGATGTAATCCGTCGGTTTACTCATAAATACTCGGTTAAGTCAGAACCGTCCGTCTACGCCTATTCCGCTACGTCTAGCGAGCCGATGGTCAACGTCATGCTGTTGTCATACGATGAGTTAGATACTTTGTTGTGCGAAGGCCTCCCCTGCATTGTCGACTAAATTAAGATTGTCAGGAGCTGAAGGGAATTAAGGTGGAGTTAGATAGCGCCACACGATTCGGCTGATCGTCTAAAGCAAAATGCGTCAGCGGAATGGCTGAAACGGGGTAGGGAAGCCAAACACCAGTGGCTTATTCGCTGTACGAGCCACAGACGGTTACCTACAAAATCGTTTTCAGGCAAGTGGTATGCGCACCGGTTAAAACGATGGGAGTTCTCCGAGTGGGCAAGAAGATCGCGGGTAAAACTTTCTCGAAGCCTGAAGAAGCGGGCGGTACTGCGCCGACAGACGAAGAGTTAGCGCGCGCACGAAGACTATTCGACGAGTTTCCGCAGCGAGTAGAGGCGGTGGCTCCGGAAGACCGTCCAGCGGAAACCTCACCAAAGTTTTGGGATGATGTTTCAGGTACTGAGTACAGAAGTGAGCAAGACAGCTAACGACCATACAGGATTCGGACTAAAAGATTCGCAGCCCGCTAAATAGGATGTTTTAACAGGCCGTGAGCTGAGCGATGCTTGAAGCCGCACGTGAGTTGCTGCGAGCTCCCTTGGCGATTGGCGGCGGCAACCAGATCATGTTCACTCCAGGGTTCAGAGTCCCAAATGGAATGGCTTCGCTGATGGATTTGGACAGTCTGTCGGGGCTTATCAGAGCGTTCTTCGACGTCTACAGGACCGGACCGTGGTCGGGATCCAGTTACCGACCGGCTGGTTTGGAAAGCCCTTCGATAACTACTACACGCTCACTTCGATCGACATCGTTCGCGCAGACGGCATGCTTCGCCTCGATTTGAGCTATGGATGGCTGCTTTCCTTCAAACCGCTAGGCGCGACTTAGTGACGATCGCAGGCGGTTAACGGTGACCGTCGAATCGGGAGAGATGGTGGCCACCAGCGCCCGGCAACGCTTCGGCTCAGGGGAAGTCGTCTTCTGTGTCGCAGAGAGCCAATATGCCAGCGCCGCCTTGAGCGCGAAAGGCGCACTACTGGAGCCGTTCATTCACGGACGACCATGAGGCTCTCGATGCGTGCGTTGGGGCTGCCAGCTGCCTCGCTTAAAAATTCGGCGGTAGCGCGTGCGCATGCCTTCGGCACTGGGCGTTAGTACCGAGTTGGCCGATCCGGCACCTCTTGTCACCCATCGCCACCACAATTCACCCATGCTTGATCTCGTCCTCCCGCTGGAATGCGGCGGCTGCGGCGCGCCGAAAACGCGCTGGTGTCAAACGTGCGCGAAGGAGCTGGACGTGGCCCCCGACGCGCCGCAGGTGGTGAGCCCGCGCGTCGACCCACAGGTACCGGTGTTCGCACTAGGCCGCTACGCCGGTGCCCGCAGGCAGGCGATCGTGGCGATGAAGGAGCACTGCCGCACCGACCTTGTGCAACCGTTGGCGTACGCGCTCGCCGTTGGACTGCATCGGCTGCTCACCTGGGGCATGGTCGAGACGCCATTGACGATCGTGCCCGCGCCGACACGCAAGTCGGCGGCGCGCCGGCGCGGCGGTGATCCCGTCGCCCGCATGGCGGCCGCGGCGGTCGCCGACCATCCCAACATCACGGTGATGCAGGCGCTGCGGATGAAGGAATTCGCCCGCGACTCGGCCGGCCTGGGCACCAGCGCGCGTGAGCGCAATATCGCGGGCCGGGTACTGCTGCGGCGTCAGCGGCGACTGACCAGCAACGAGGTGCTGCTGGTCGACGACATCGTCACCACCGGCACCACCGCGCGCGAGTCGGTCCGTGTCCTGCACACCGCTGGGGTGCGCGTCGCCGCCGTGCTCGCGATCGCGGCCGCCTGATAAGGGCGCCTAGGGCAATCGTGAACAACTCGCAACAGCTGGACGAAAGGACTGGCACTGGGACCTGAACACGGGCTACCGTCGGAATCAAGCATCGGTGAACACCTCACGGCGGCGCTCATCTAGAGAATCAAGTGCCACGTCGCCGACAACGGTAGGAGGTGAGTTCTCGACACCCTTGCACCGGCGGGCGGCCTGCATAAAACCCGTGAACCCGTCGGCGCGCATCTGAAAGCCGGGCACGCAAATGCGTGCGACGCGAGAGAAACGAGTTGTCAAGAATGGCAAGGCAAACCGTGGATTCCGGCCAGTTACTGGCCGACACAGACGAGCAGGCCGAACCGACACCCCGAGCTGAGGTGGTCGTCAAGAGCCGCAACGTCGAGATCCCCGATCATTACCGCGTCTACGTCTCGCAAAAACTCGCCCGCCTGGAGCGGCTCGATCGCTCTATCTATCTTTTCGACGTCGAGCTCAAACATGCGCCCAACCGACGTCAGCGCAAATCATGTCAACGCGTCGAGATCACCGCCCGCGGCCGGGGGCCGGTGAAGCGCGCCGAAGCCTGCGCAAACAGCTTCTACGCCGCATTCGAGACGGCGGTCGACAAGCTGGAGAACCGCCTGCGACGCGTCAAGGACCGCCGCAAAGTCCACTACGGCGACAAAACCCCCGTCGCGTTATGTGACGTCGCCGCTGCAGCACCTGCCCCCAAAACGGCGGCCGCCCCCGAAGCGGCGTTCAACGACGACGAAGCTGCGTTCAACCCCGAGGAAACCGCGTCGCACACCCACGACGCCCCCGTCACCGACCATGAGCCCGGCCAGATCGTGCGAGTCAAGGAGCATCCCGCTAAACCGATGTCGGTCGACGACGCACTGTACGAGATGGAGCTCGTCGGCCACGACTTCTTCTTGTTCCACGACAAGGAGACCGATAAGCCATCAGTCGTCTACCGCCGACGCGGCTACGACTACGGCCTGATCCGGCTGGCCTGAGGATCGGGAGTCCGGCAGCTCGTCCCCTACCATGGAGTACGCCCGAAACTCCGCCTACCCACAGGGGACATAGCTGTGCTGTCGAAGTTGCTGCGCCTTGGTGAAGGTCGCATGGTCAAGCGCCTCGCGCGGGTCGCCGACTATGTCGACTCCTTGTCCGACGACGTCGCCAAGCTCACCGACGCCGAGCTGCGGGCCAAGACCGACGAGTTCAAGAAGCGTCACGCCGACGGGGAAAGCCTTGATGACCTGCTGCCCGAGGCGTTCGCGGTGGCCCGCGAGGCGGCCTGGCGGGTGCTCGACCAGCGCCCCTTCCACGTGCAGGTGATGGGCGCGGCGGCGCTGCACTTTGGCAACGTCGCCGAGATGAAGACCGGTGAAGGAAAGACGCTGACCTCGGTGCTGCCGGCCTACCTCAACGCGATCGGCGGCAAGGGCGTGCACATCGTCACCGTCAACGACTACCTGGCCAAACGCGACAGCGAGTGGATGGGCCGGGTGCACCGCTTCCTGGGCCTGGGCGTCGGCGTGATCCTGGCCGGGATGGGGCCCGACGAGCGGCGAACGGCCTACGCCGCCGACATCACCTACGGCACCAACAACGAATTCGGCTTCGACTACCTGCGCGACAACATGGCGCATTCTCTCGAAGAGTGCGTCCAGCGCGGCCACCATTACGCCATCGTCGACGAGGTCGACTCCATCCTGATCGACGAGGCCCGCACACCGCTGATCATCTCCGGCCCGGCCGAGGGCGGCACCAACTGGTACACCGAGTTCGCCCGCATCGCGCCGCTGATGCAAAAGGACGTCCACTACGAGGTCGACCTGCGCAAGCGCACCATCGGTGTGCACGAGATCGGCGTCGAGTTCGTCGAAGACCAGCTCGGCATCGACAACCTCTATGAAGCCGCCAACTCGCCGCTGGTCAGCTACCTCAACAACGCGCTCAAAGCCAAGGAGCTGTTCCACCGCGACAAGGACTACATCGTCCGCGACGGCGAGGTGCTGATCGTCGACGAGTTCACCGGACGTGTTCTCTACGGTCGCCGCTACAACGAGGGCATGCACCAGGCCATCGAGGCCAAAGAACACGTCGAGATCAAGGCCGAGAACCAGACGCTGGCCACCATCACGCTGCAGAACTACTTCCGGCTCTACGACAAGCTCGCCGGCATGACCGGCACCGCCCAGACCGAGGCGGCCGAGCTGCACGAGATCTACAAGCTCGGGGTGGTCAGCATCCCGACCAACAAGCCGATGATCCGCGCCGACCAGTCCGACCTCATCTACAAGACCGAGGAAGCCAAGTTCCTCGCGGTCGTCGACGACATCGCCGAGCGCTACGAGAAGGGCCAGCCGGTGCTGATCGGCACCACCAGCGTCGAAAAGTCGGAGTACCTGTCGCGGCTGCTGACAAAGCGTCGCATCCCCCACAACGTCCTCAACGCCAAATACCACGAGCAGGAGGCAGGCATCATCGCCGAGGCCGGCCGGCGCGGTGCCGTCACCGTCGCTACCAACATGGCCGGCCGCGGCACCGACATCGTGCTCGGCGGCAACGTCGACTTCCTCACCGACAATCGGTTGCGCGAGCGCGGCCTCGACCCGGTGGAGACACCCGACGAATACGAAGAGGCTTGGCACGAAGAGCTGCCCATCGTCAAAGCCGATGCCGCCAGAGAGGCCAAGGAAGTGATCGAGGCCGGCGGCCTCTACGTTCTGGGCACCGAGCGCCACGAGGCCCGGCGAATCGACAACCAGCTGCGCGGGCGTTCCGGTCGCCAGGGCGACCCTGGCGAGTCGCGGTTCTACCTATCGCTGGGCGACGAACTGATGCGCCGCTTCAACGGCGCCGCCCTTGAGGCGATGCTCAACCGGCTCAACCTGCCCGACGACGTGCCGATCGAGGCCAAGATGGTGGCCCGCGCAATCAAGAGCGCGCAAACCCAAGTCGAGCAACAGAACTTCGAGATCCGCAAGAACGTCCTCAAATACGACGAGGTGATGAACCAGCAGC
>NZ_DASRBZ010000414.1:0-5515 GCF_035653355.1 Mycobacterium sp.
CAGTCGTGTTGCGCCACTTTGTGCAGGCGTTCGGTGACATGCTCGTCTCGCACTTCGATCGCGAGCTCCCGGCGGCTGTCGAAGCTGCCCGGCGCCAGGTTGATCGACCCGACGATGCCCCGAACCCCGTCAGCCAAAATCATTTTGGCGTGCAGCTTGAGGTGCTTGAGCTTGTGGATCTTGACTCCCACGTCATCGAGGATGCGCAGACCACCGACGCCTTCGATGAGCTTGTCCTTCTTGAGGGTATGCGGCGAACGAGCCATGACGTGGACTTTCACCCCGCGCCGCGCAGCTCGCACCAGGCGCTCGATGATGATGGGGTCCTGATAGCGCTCGTTTTGCACGAACAGGAAATGCCTGGCGTCGTCGATGAATTCGGCGAGTCGATCCCGTCCGTTGATCGGACACCAGATGAGCCGGGAGAAGTGGCCCGGATCAAAGGTCTGCCGGCTCCAGTCGGCTTCGAAACAATCGATGATCTCCTTCACCTCGAAGTCATGTGACGTCGCCACCGCATAATCCCGTGTCTCGGTGAAGTTCTCCGTCGCCCAGTTCAAAGATTTGACGAATGCGTGCGCGTCATCGACCACCATGGACTTCTCGTGCGTGAGGTCAAAAGCGGGATTGCTGTCAAGCACTTCGACCCCGCCCTCGGTCAGCCGGGCGCGCGCCTCCTCGTTGTCCTCTTCACCGCTGCGGCGCGCCGGATTGAGCATGACCCGCACCTGCACGCCACGCTTTTTGGCGGCGATCACCGCGTTCAACAGCTCCGGGTCGGAAAAGACGAACATCTTGATTCGCAGCGACTTCGTCGCCCCGTTGACGGCATCGAGTACCGGGCGAGCCGAGTCGTCTGGCAGAACGATGATGGAACGGGACATGTGACCTCCGTGGCTCGGAACTTACGCCGAGGTTTCCTGATACTGGATGCGATGCAGCCCGGCGTAAACGCCGCCCAGCGCCAGCAATTGCTCGTGGGTGCCGGTCTCTGCGACCACCCCATCTTTGAGCACGATGATGTTGTGCGCATCGCGGATCGTGCTCAGGCGGTGGGCGATGGTGATGACGGTCCGGCCTTTCATCAACCGTTCCAGCGCCTCGATCACCAACTCTTCGGACTCGGTGTCAAGCGCCGCCGTGGGCTCGTCGAGGATCAGAATCGGGTTATCCCGGATGATGGCACGCGCAATCCCGATGCGTTGCCGCTGCCCCCCGGAAAGGGTCAGACCCCGTTCGCCCACCGGACTGTCGTAGCCGTGCGGCATGCGGCTGATGAACTCGTGGGCGTTGGCGAGCTTGGCGGCGTGGACGATCTCGTCATCGGTGGCGCGAGGATGGCCGTACGCGATGTTGTCACGCACGCTTCCGCGGAAAAGCACAGTGTCTTGGAGAACGAAGCCGATGTGCTGGCGCAGTTCGTGGAGCTTGTAGTCCCGAATATCGACCCCGTCGATCTTGATGCTACCGGCGTTGGGATCGTAGAACCGCGGGATCAGGCTCACCACCGTGGACTTGCCGCTGCCCGTAGGGCCGACCACCCCCACCAACTGGCCCGGCTCGATGGTGAAACTGACGTCGCGCAAAACCGGTTGTGCCGCATCGTAACCGAACGACACGTGCTCGAATTCAACTTGGCCGCGCAATATCTGCGGCTCTATGGCGTCGGGGCGCTCCGGAATGATGGCGTCGGCGTCGAGGATCGCCCGGACACGCTCAACGCCGACCGACGTCTGCGCGATGGTATTGGTCATCGTGGCGAGGTCCTGCACCGGCTTGAAGAACATGGCCAGATACGAAAGGAAAACGGTGAGGGTGCCGACCTCCATCGCCCCTGCCATCACCAGCGACGTACCCCGCCACAGCACCAGCCCGGTGCACGCCGCGACGACGATATTGACGACCGGTGACAGCAGTGCCTTGATCTTTCGGGCCTGCAGTCCTGCCTGCACGGTCTGTATGCCGACCCGTCTGAGTTCCTCCTCCTGGAGGTCCTCCCGCTCGAATGCCTGCACCACTCGGACCGATTCCAGGCCCTGCTGCACTGTGCTTACGATATCGGCCTGGCGGAGTCGTACTTCATGGGTTGCCTTTTTCACTGCCTTTCGGACTCGCGACACGAAAAAGAGCAGGAACGGCGTCACCGCGACGGCAATCAGCGCGAAATCCCAGCGTATCGCGAACATTACGGCGAGGATCCCGACAATTTGCAGGATGTCGATAATCATGTCGGTAACTGAGCCGGAGGCGAAGTCCTGGATTGTGTCGACGTCGTCGTTGATGGTGCTGACGATTGCGCCGACTTGGTGGCTGTCGTAATAGCTCAGTGAAAGCCGTTGCAGATGATGGTACGTCCGCGTGCGGAGATCGTAAGCGACCCACTGGCCGACGACCTCGGTGTAGTAGTTACCGATATACGACGAGATCGCATTCAAGACGGCGATGATGACGAAAAAGATTGCCGCCAGCTCTGCGATATGTGCTCTGCTGCTGCCGCCGAACACCGGCAGCAGGCCCGTCATCCACTGCGGCAGAGGATGTTTCGTAACGACAACGTTGTCGAGGATGATCTTGAGTGGCCACGGTCCGGCCAAGTTCATGGCCGTCTGCACCAGCATGGCAGCCAGGATGATGCCGATAACCCAGCGGTAAGGCCGGATCAGTTCAAGAATGAGGCGCGTCATGGCAACCTTCTTCCCTTGGCTGGGCGAAACCGCAGACTCTAGGCCGGCAAGCCCTTTTTGATCGCGTTGTCCTGCTGCTGGCCGAACTCAGTGACGGCGTCGGGTGTTATCGGATCTTGTGTGGGGCCGGCGAATTCGACGGTTGTCGCCGCCTTGCCTTCGGTGAATAGCAGCACGCTCACCGATTTCGACCCGTCCGGCGACGATCCCGAGACGATAATTCCTTCGGTTCCCACGGGCGCCGGTTGCGTCTTTGGGTTGACGACTCGGTTGCCTAACCCCGCCTGCGATTGTTTCAGCGAAGTCGCCGCCGCTGAATTGTCCGACAGGACCAGGATGGTATCGGTGATTTTGCGAGTTTTATCGCGGTGCGTGTAGACGTCTTGGACGCCGGTCTGTCCATTCGGGTTCTGCACCGGCGGAGCGGCTGAGTAGGCGCTGGTATCCCAGACCTCGTTGGGGTTAACGAGCAAGTTGCTGTACTCCGCTTTGGGTGGGGACCCCGGAGAACTGCAGCCGCCGATAACGACACCGAATGCCAACAGCGTGCTCGCCGTCAGGGTGCCCAACCGGCTGGCGGGAACGGTCATCGTGAAGTTCTCCGATCGGGTGGTGCTATCAGCAGGGGTAACAGGCCCAGCCGCGCCAGCCGTCGCGCCAGACCCACCCGGCGCCGCAGCCGTGAGTGCCGGTCCCGCCATGGCAATCGAGCGGTTCTATGGCAGGTGTTCGGGGCGCGACGGGTTGCGTGTACACGTTTGTGTCGTGCGTAATTTGCGCGGCATGGGCAGGCTGAGCAGTCATTAACGCCCCCGCTATCAATGCAGTAGCGGCTAGGGCGCTCGCGATACTGCGCATTGAATTCTCCTCAGTTGGCCGGGCTATGGGGATAAATCACGTTACGCCCCCTTAGTCGGCTACTTGGCCGGAATTGATCCGGTTCGCCGGAAATCGTGCACGTGAAAACGGTCGCGGAGCACCGGTATTCGCTGCGGGTATTTGATCGAATAGCGGTACCGCGCAGCGGTCGCGGCCTACACTTCGCCGAAGGGTCACGCGTTGAGCGAACACTTACCCCACGGCTAGGGGATCAGCCGACCTAACCCCTGCGGAGCCGAACGGGAGTGGGGAAGGCCAGCCATGAACGGTATGTCGCGGCGGCAATTCGGACGGCTCGCGGCTGGGGTGGGTGCGCTCGGGCTGAGTGGGGTGACGGCCTGTAATGCGCAGCGCTCCTCGCCACCGCCTGAGCAGACCGAGACCGCCAATCCTGGTCTGGACGCCCGCACCCGGCCGATCAGGCTCACCCAGGCCCAGCTAGACCGGATCATCGGTAACCAGGCCAACTCGCTGCTCGACAACCTGCGGGCAAAGACCCCCGGAGTGAACTACGCGGTGGCGGTGGCGTTCGCGTATCCCAACCACCAATTCAATCCCTATTACATGTTCGGCACGGTGGCCGACCAGGGGCCGCCCACTCCGAGAACCATTTTTGCTATCGGCTCGATCACCAAGACCTTCAGCGCCGCGATGTTCGCCAACGGAGTCGTCACCCGCCCGGACTGCTTCGACTGGGATGCGAGCCTGAGCCGCTATCTCAACGGATACCTCGCTGGCAACGGCAATCTGAGCGCGACGATGCAAAAGATCACGCCGCGGATGCTTGCCCAGCACACCTCAGCTCTGCCCCGCGAATCACTTGGTCCGCAAGACGGCGTCGGGCTCTTTGAAACCAGCCCCTCGGCCCCGCCGCCCGACCTGCTGAATTTCTGGCGCACCCACAACGGTCCGCAACCGGGCAGCTGCTGGCGCTATTCGGACATGGGGTTCATCACGCTGGGCTTCACCACCGTCTCCGCTTACGGTTGTGCCGCCGGGGCGAGTCCCGGCGGGCCGCCGGGCCAGGCCTATGCCAGCCTGCTGCAGCAACAGATCACCGGGCCGCTGAACATGCCCGACACCATGACGATCGTGCCTAACGGAGCGCCGCTGGCGCCGGCGTTTCCCAACGGTGGTCCGCAGGTCTCGTCCGGCGGCGCGTCGGACATCAAGTCGTCGGCCACGGACATGCACACCTGGCTGATGACACAACTGACGGCCGCCAACCAATCGTCACCGCTGATGAAGGCGCTAGCTTCGACGACCCAGTACTCGCCGTTGTCGGTCAATCTGTGCGGCGAATCGCAGCGCGGACCGGCGAACATGGGGCTGGCCTGGGACGTTAGACCCGGCCAGCCGCCGATCGTCTGGAAGAACGGCCTGACATCGTTAGGCGGCTGCTCCTGCTGGATCGGTATGACGATGCCGGGGCCCACCCAGCAGCCGCTCGGCGTCGCTGTCCTGCTCAACGGCTACTGGCAGAAGGGCCAGCCGAACATCGTGGCTGACGACGCCGGATTCGCGATGCTCAGACAGATCTCTGCCGCCATCTAGCTCTGCGCGGCGGCTGCTCGCCCCGGGCATTCGCGGTGGGCGCAGCAAGCCCGATACGCTGGGGTAATGAGTCTGCAAGCTCCGTCGCGTCGCGACTTGCGTCAAGAAGTCCATGACGCCGCGCGCCGCGCCCGCGTCGCCGCCCGCGCCCTGGCGTCGCTGCCGACTGCGGTGAAGAATCAGGCACTGCACGCATCCGCGGATGCGCTCCTGGCCAACGTCGACAAGATCCTGGCCGCCAACACCGAAGACCTCGACGCTGCACGTGACGCCGGCATACCGGCGGCGATGCTCGACCGGCTGGCGCTGAACCCCCAGCGCATCGACGGAATCGCCGGCGGCCTGCGTCAAGTCGCCGGGCTGCCCGACCCGGTCGGTGAAGTGCTGCGCGGCTACAC
>NZ_DASRBZ010000415.1:0-5077 GCF_035653355.1 Mycobacterium sp.
AACTGGTCACCGCAGTGCACTCGCTAGCGGCCCAGGCTCCGCCACTGCCGTCGCCGCTGCCCGCCGAGCCGCCGGTGCCGTTTGCTTACCTGATGCGGCTCAGCAGCACCCTCGCCGAACAAGAACTCAGTCCCCAGCAACAGACGTACCTGCTCGCCGAACTCAAATCGGGGCTCGACGAGGACGGCGATGATCCCGCCGCTCGGCGTGACATCGCCCAGCTGCTGGGCGTGCTGCGCAACCGACACGACGTCACCTGGCGTACCCGAACCGAAATCGACAACCTGCTGGCGTCGATCGAATCCACGTCTCCCCCGCCGGCGACGCCTTCTCCGCAATCCCCGCAGCCGGTTACAGCTGCCCGACCGGCCCCACCCGTGCGCACCCGGTCGACACCCGAGCATGCCGCGCAGGCCTATCCAACGCGGCCGGCTGGCGAATCGACCGGCTCCCCACCACCCAGCGTCGGCGCTGATTCGTCCGCACGGTCGCGGACCGGTTCCGGTTCGCAGCCGTCGCATGCCAACGGCCCAGACGAGGATCGGCGATCCCGCAAGCGCTGGATGATCGGCGGCGCCGCAGGATTGGCGGCAGTCGTCGCGATCGTTGTGGTAGTGCTGGTTGTCGCGCAGCGGCCAGGCTCCCCGCCATCGTCTGCGCCAACCAACGCACCGCCCGGAGGCTTGGATTCGGTGCTGCTGGGCGCTCCCGATGTCAGCGCCATCATGGGCGTTACCGGCATGGAGCCCGCGGATCGGACGCAGGCGATGCGCACGTTCCAGGCGACGCTCTCGAACCCGGCCTGCCTCGGCGCGCTGAATCCCATCGAAGATTCCGTGTATGGAAACAGCGGCTATACCGGGGTGAGCGGGCTGGCGTTGCACACGACCGGGGTCGGTCCTCCGCACCGGGTCTACCAAGCCGCAGTGGGGTTTCCATCCGCCCAACGGGCCCAGGCATTCGTGAGCACCTCTGCGGCTAATTGGAAGGCGTGCGCCGGGCAAACCGTGACACTGACCGAGGGGAACCAGACGGTTCAGTGGAGCTTCGGGGACGTCACCGGGGCCAGCCCCAAGATTGCGCAGCCGCACAACCAGGTAGTCCCGGGTGGTGTGAGCTGTCAGCGCGCGCTCAGCGCGGTGTCCAACATCGTCGTCGACGTCCAGGCGTGCGCACCCGTCATCACCAATGAATCCAGCCGGATCGCCAATCAGATGACCGCCAGGGTGGGGCAATAACCGTGAATGGTCTTAGGTCTGCAACCCCAGACATGGACAGCCCCCGAGCCTAAGTTCCTGGTTGGACAGACCGGGGGCTCGGGGGCCGGGTGACTGCGGGGAATTCACTAGCAAGCAATGCCAGCTTTTTCCTGCCTGGCGCTGCTTAGCGCGCAGCCACCTCACATGTCCATAAAGTACTCAATTCTCGGACCACCTCCTTCCCTGTGTACGGCTGACCGTACGCGCCAAGCGGCGGACCGACAACTTCAATTCAGCGATCGCTGACAATGGCCGCGTCGACGAGCTCGGCGAACTCTGCGGCCATCGGTGCTCGTGGCAGCGCCCGGCCGTCGAGGGTGTGCACCCGCGCAGCCAACGTCATGCTCGACACCAGCCAAATGCCTTGGGCGGCAAAGAGATCCGATACCCGCAAGGCCCGGTAGTCGCAGTCGTAGCCTTTGGCGCGGGCCACTTCGAACAGCGCCTGCTGAGTGGTGCCCCGCAGGATCGGATACCACGGTGGCGGTGTCAGCAGACCGGTGGCGCCGTCGATGTCGGCCGCGATCACCACAGTTGAACGTGGGCCTTCTAAGACGTAGCCGTCGGAGCTGACGAAGATGACGTCACCGGCGCCTAGCCGGGCAGCGTGGCGCAGAGCCGCCATATTGACCGCGTAGGACAGTGTCTTGGCACCGGCCAGCAGCCACGGCATCTCGTCGCCACCGTTGGCGGGCAGTCCCCGGGGCAGCGTCACCGCTTTGACACCGTCGCGGCGGGCGGCGGCGATGCGGTCGGCGAGCGGGTTCACCGTGACGTAGGCCGTCGGCGCCGACCCGCTCTCGCGGCCGCGGCTGTACACCAGTCGCATCGCGCCTTCGTCGGCCGTGACGGCCGCCCACCGCCGGGCCGCCACGTCGATCGCCTGCCGCCATACCGGGAGGTCGGGTTGGGGCAGGTCCATCAACTTGGCCGAGTGGCTCAGCCGCCCCAGATGCGCCTCCACCAGGCAGGCCCGCCCGTCGCGAACCAACAGCGTCTCGAAGATGCCGTCGCCTCGCACAACGGCGAGGTCGTCGGCGCATATCAGCGGCGTATCGGGGTCCAGTATCTCGCCGTCGAGCGTGACGACCACGCCCGTCTGGCTAGCCATGGCTGTTCAGCCTAATGCGTTGCCAACGTGAAGCTGGAGCCACGTTCATCGGCCGCCGGCCCGCCCGGCACAGGTCCGTAGAGTTGGTGTGTGACCGCAGTTCCCGCTCCGGACGCTGGACCCGACGCCGGCGCCATCTGGCATTACGGTGACCCGCTCGGTGAGCAGCGCGCGGCCGAAACCGACGCCGTGGTGGTCGACCGCTCCCACCGTGCCGTGCTCACGCTGACCGGCGCTGACCGGAAGAACTGGTTGCACAACATCTCGACACAACACGTCAGCGAACTGCCGGACGGCGCCAGCACCGAAAACCTCAGCCTTGACGGACAAGGCCGGGTCGAGGACCACTGGATTCAGACCGAACTGGGCGGCGTCACCTACCTCGACACCGAACCGTGGCGCGGCGAGCCGCTGCTGGGCTATCTGCGCAAGATGGTGTTCTGGTCGGATGTGACGCCCACTGCCGTCGATATGGCGGTGTTGTCGCTGCTCGGACCCGGGCTGAGTAAACAGCCTGTGCTCGACGCGCTGGGCGTGGACGTGCTGCCCGCCGAGATGACGGCCATGCCACTTCCAGGTGGCGGATTCCTGCGCAGGATGGCTGCTGCCCAGGTGGACCTCATCGAGCTGGACATGCTTGTGCCGCAGGGGGATTCGGCTGAGCGGCTCCACCGGCTTACCCAAGCCGGAGTCCGTGCCGCCGGAATATGGACCTACGAAGCCAACCGGGTAGCCGCGCTTCGCCCGCGGCTCGGCGTCGACACCGACGAGCGCACCATTCCCCACGAAGTGGGCTGGATCGGCGGCCCCGGCGTAGGCGCAGTCCATCTGGACAAAGGCTGCTACCGCGGGCAGGAAACCGTTGCCCGGGTGCACAACCTCGGCAAGCCACCCCGGATGCTGGTGTTGTTGCACCTCGACGGCTCGGCCGATCGCCCATCGACCGGCGATGCCATACTCGCCGGCGGACGCCCACTGGGCCGGCTGGGAACCGTCGTCGACCACGTCGATCTTGGCCCGGTGGCGCTCGCTCTGGTCAAGCGAGGGCTACCCGCCAACACCGAACTCGTCACCGGAGCAGATGGTCAAGTCGCCGCGGTCATCGACCCCGATTCTCTGCCGCCCACCGACGTCGCCGGCGCGGGCCGGGTTGCCGTCGAACGGCTGCGCGGCATCAACCGATAGCGGCACGAGGCCAGGCAGGGCACGCCAGCGCACCGCCGCAGGGCACGGTAAACTACTCGACAGGACAATAACGACACCGACAGATCGGAGCCGCCTACTTGTTGGGCCGCTCCGTTATTGCGCGAGGGGGTTCCCCCATGGGCCGCGGCCGGGCGAAGGCGAAGCAGACCAAGGTTGCTCGAGAATTGAAATACAGCTCCCCGCAGACCGATTTCGAGCGGCTTCAGCGCGAGCTATCCGGTTCGGGTGCAGACGACTCCAACCGGCTAGACGGCGACGACCGGTTCTCCGACGACCCATGGGACGACGCAGACGAGTGGCGCCGCTAACCCTTAAGCGCTCAACCGAGCCCTAGAATCTCGGGTGCTGCCCGACAAGCTCCGCGCGCGGGCCTTCCTTACCGCCCTTGTTCACGGTGCCCAAGACCCAGCAATTCAAATGCCGGGCAGTCAAAATGGCCAACGCCCGGTCAGTGTCCTCCGGCGCGACGACGGCGACCATGCCCACGCCCATGTTGAACGTCTTTTCCATCTCGGCGCGGCTGACCCGGCCACGCTGCGCGATCATCGCGAACACCGGCGCCGGGGTCCATGTACCGCGGTCGACCTCGGCCACCAGACCAAGCGGGATGACGCGCTCCAGGTTGCCGGCCAGCCCGCCGCCGGTGATGTGGCAGAACGTCCGGACCTGGGTCTCGGCGGCCAGCGCCAGGCAGTCTTTGGCGTAGATCAGAGTCGGCTCGAGCAATTCTTCGCCCAGCGTGCGGCCGAACTCCTCGACGTAGCCCGCCAAGTTCATCCGGTCGATCTCCAACAGGACGGTGCGGACGAGCGAGTACCCATTGGAGTGCAGCCCGGAGGAACCCATCGCGATGATGACGTCACCGGGTTTGACTCGTTCGGGCCCCAGCACATCGTCGGCCTCGATGACGCCGACGGCGGTGGCCGAGAGGTCGTAGTGGTCGGGCTCGATCAGGCCGGGGTGCTCAGCGGTCTCGCCGCCGAGGAGCGCGCACCCCGCACGTATGCACCCATCGGCGATGCCCGCGACGATCGCGTTGAGCCGCTCCGGCACGATGCGCCCCAAAGCGATGTAGTCCAACAGGAACAGAGGCTCGGCACCGCAGACCACCAAGTCGTCGACCACCATCGCCACCAGGTCCAGCCCGACGGTGTCGTGCTTGTCCATCGCCTGCGCGATCGCCAGCTTGGTGCCCACGCCGTCGCTGGATGCGGCCAATATCGGTTCACGATAATCGCCGCGCAGGGCGAATAGCCCCGCGAATCCACCGAGCTTGCTGCGGACCTCGGGTCGGGTGGCCTTTGACGCGAGCGGCTTGAACAGTTCGACGGCGCGGTCACCGGCTTCGATGTCCACCCCGGCCGCTGCATACGTGATGCCTTGATCGCCGGGAGGTTTTCTGGTGTCTTTCCTACGGTCCGCCATCGCCGATAAAGGCTACCGTTCAGCGCCGAGCTGTGGTCCGATCGCCCGGTCAGGGGCGCCGTAACGCTTCTTCGGC
>NZ_DASRBZ010000416.1:0-8587 GCF_035653355.1 Mycobacterium sp.
ACGATCGAGCGCAAGCGCTGATGTCGCGGGTCGTCCAGCGCGATCATCGAGCCGAAGAATTCGGCGACCTCCGGCGGTTGGTCGTTGATCGTGATGTTGGGATACGAGCTGAAGATCTCCGGATGCCGGCTGGCGTAGAAGACGTCGTCGAATTTGGTCAGCGCCCAATGCCCGCCTCCCACTTCGAACCCCGGCTGGACCGGTTCGGCCCAGAATGAGATCGGCGCCTCGCGTCGCAGGGCGGCAAACGCTCCGTCGCGAATGTCGTCGTCAAGCGCCCAGAAATCCCAAGAGCCGAGGTCGATGTCGGCAAGCGGCACCTCAGGCGGCGCGGCGCCGTTGACCCGAGTCGCAATACCCATGGCGACTGCCCTCCTCGATGAGGGAATTACTGTCGCGAGCCTAACCGCCGACGCCCAATCCTGAAGGCGAAGGCAGTCGACCGTTCATTCGAAGTCCGGTCCGATGGAGCGATCCAGCGGCTCCCCGGGCCGATGGTTGGGCTCGGCTGCGATGCGGGTCCAGCCGCCCGCTGGGTAGTAGTCCGACCAACGTCCGGGAGTCGCATAGTGAACACCGAGCACGCCGCCGTCCAGGAACTCGTAGACGTCGCCGTCCCCGCAGTCCGCGGGATCGTCGTCACTGCCGAGCCACAGTTTGAAAGCCATATCCGCGAGTATCCGCCACCGAAATCGCGGAAACAGTGTTCTGATGCGTCAGTGCGAGCAGGATGCTCGCGCCGGCGTGCCCGTGGCCGTCGTGTTGCTCACCACTGTGCCGTTGATCGAGATCGTGCAGGTGATTGAACCAGGGCCTTGTGCACTCAGCACATACACCAGACCGACTGGTGACCTGAATTGCTTCGTCCACGGCAACGGCACATTCGGTTCGTACTGCTGGTGATAGTCCACCTCGTAGGTGATGTATTCGGCCGCGCCCGGGCTACCGCTGACTTGGTAGCGAACCGTTTCGTTAGTCGGCGGGGAAAGCGGGCGATCCGCTGTGGCTTGGCCGGCGGCGGCTCCGCCGACGGCGGCAACGGCCGAGAACGCGACGGCTATCCCGAACAAGATCGAGGCCCCGGTGCGATGCTTGCTCCACGGCCCCTGTGGTGACGGTGGATTGGTCATAGTGGTGTTACATGGTGGCACGACGCGCCGCGGTATCAGCATGTTTTCGCAAAGTAAGCCAGCATGACCGTCCCGGCCAGGAAACGACGGGAAGCCGAATGTCGGCGAAACCGACGGTAATCAATCTACGAACGTCACTGCCGCCAGTGACCCGCGGTTGAACCGGCGTCGCCCGACCGCCGTAGACGGTACTGGGATGCCGCGCCTTTTCACCGTCAAAGGAGCTGATTGGTGACACAACCACCGAAACGCTTGGGGCCCGTTCATGTGCGCAGACGCGATGTCTTGGGCGGCGTTGCCGCGGTCGGCGCCTTGCTGACGGCCGACCTGGGCGCGCTGCTTGACGCCAACGCCTGGGTGGGTCCTACGCGGTTGACGCCGCAGGTGTTCATCGACGGTTTTGCCAAGGTATTCGGCCGACAACTGGGCTTCCGCAAGAACCACGCCAAGGGCGTCGCCGTTGCCGGCTACTTCGACAGCAACGGCAACGGCGGCGAGCTGTCCAAGGCGGCGGTGTTCCGGCCCGGGCGCACCCCGGTGATCGGTCGCTTCTCGCTGAGCGGAGGAAACCCGCAGGTGGCCGATGCGCCCGCGGCGGCGCGCGGGCTGGGACTGGCTTTCGGATTCCCCGGCGGACAGCAATGGCGCACGGCGATGCTGAATCTGCCTGTGTTCTTGGACAATTCGCCGCAGGGCTTCTACGACCGGCTGATCGCGTCCGCTGTCGTTCCGGCGACGGGAAAACCCGATCCCGCGGCAATGTCGCGGTTTCTCGCCGCCCATCCGGAAACCAAGCGCGCTTTGAAGATCGTCGAAGAGCATCCGCCGACAGTGGGTTTCGCCGACAGCACCTATCGCGGACTGCATGCGTTCTACTTCGTCAACGAGTCGAACCGACGGACACCGGTGCGGTGGTCGCTGATCCCGATGCAGCAGGCGCTGCCGGCGTCGTCGGGACCTAACGCCCTGTTCGACGTCCTGATCCGCCAGCTGCGGTCGGGGCCGCTGGGGTGGCGGCTGATGCTCACCGTCGGCACAGCATCGGATCCCGTCCGCGACGCGACGCTGCCATGGCCGGCCGATCGTCGGACCGTCGACGCCGGGCAACTGACGCTGACCTCGGTGGCAACCGAAAAGCGCGGCAACGCACGCGATGTCAACTTCGATCCGCTGATCCTGCCCGACGGCGTCGAACCTTCCGACGACCCGCTATTGAGTGCCCGGTCAGCTGTCTACGCGGCCTCATACCGACGCCGAACCGCCGAAACCGCGCACCCACCCGCGGTCGAGGTGCCGCGATGACCGCAGCCGAAGCGTGTCGATACACCCGGTTGACCAGGTTCTTGCATTGGCTGATGGCCGCTCTGGTGTTTGCCGCATTGTTCATCGGGTTCGTCATGGTCAATTCGGTCAGCGATTACGCCCGGCTGGTCGTCGTTCACAAGACGCTCGGCGTGACGATTTTCGCCGCCGTGGTGATCCGCGTGATCAACCGACTGACTCATCGAGCCCCGGCGATGCCGTGCACGGTGGGGACGCTGGAACGCAGACTTGTCGTGGTTTCCGAGGTGTCGCTGTATGCGCTGCTGCTGACCCAGCCGCTCATCGGGTGGGCCATGCTGTCGGCCGGCGGAAGCCCGGTGGTCGTGCTCGGATCCGGGCGCCTTCCCCGCATCGCGCCGTTTGACGCCCACCTGTTTTCGCTGCTGCGCCAGGCACATTCGGTTGTCGCGTACGCGCTGGTGGCAGTGATCGCCGCGCACGTTTCGGCGATCGTTCTGCACACGGTGACGCTGCGTGACGGGATGCTGTCCCGGATGACGTTCGCGCTGACTCCGGCCCACCGCGCGGGCCGTCCGCTTAGGGTGATCGGGGGTGGTGAGACGGAAGGCGGCTGATGTCCAAACGCATCGTGGTGTGGGGTACCGGCTTCGTCGGCAAGCTGGTGATCGCCGAGATCGTCAAGCACCCGCTGTTCGAGCTGGTGGGCGTCGGCGTCAGCAACCCCGCCAAGGTGGGCCGCGACGTCGGCGAGATCTGCGGGCTACCCGAGCCCGTCGGCATCACCGCCACCGACGACGTCGACGCGCTGATCGCGCTCAAGCCCGACGCGTTGGTGCACTACGGCCCGACCGCCGCGCACGCCAAGGACAACATCGCGCTGATGACCCGGTTCCTGCGAGCCGGCATCGACGTCTGCTCCACCGCGATGACGCCCTGGGTGTGGCCGACCATGCACCTGAACCCGCCCAGCTGGATCCAGCCGATCACCGAAGCCTGCGAGCTGGGCGAGTCATCGTGTTTCACCACCGGCATCGACCCCGGTTTCGCCAACGACCTGTTGCCCATGACGCTGATGGGCGTGTGCTCCGAAGTACGCAAGGTCAAAGCATCCGAGCTGCTCGATTACACCAACTACACCGGCGACTATGAAAACGAGATGGGCATCGGCCGCGAACCCGAATTCCGGCCGGTGCTGCGAAACCCCGACGTGCTGATCTTCGCCTGGGGCGCCACGGTCCCGATGATCGCCCACGCCGCCGGCATCATGCTCGACGAGATCACCACCACCTGGGCCACGTGGGTGACGCCCACTGAGCGCAAGACGGCGAAGGGTGTCATCAAACCAGGACAGGTAGCGGCGGTGAGGTTCACCATCAACGGCATCTACCAAGGCAAGACCCGCATCGAGCTCGAACACGTCAACCGCATCGGTCACGACGCCGCGCCCGACTGGCCGAAAGGAACCCAGGACGACGTGTACCGAGTGGACATCGACGGAACACCAAGCATCCTCCAGGAGACCGCCTTTCGGTTCACGGACGGCTCCGGGCGTGACGCCGCCACAGCCGGATGCCTGGCCACCGGGATGCGTGCGCTCAACGCAGTCCCGGCCGTCAACGACTTGTCACCCGGTTGGGTCACCGCGCTGGACCTTCCGCTGATCGGGGGCGCCGGCACCATTCGCTGACGCGCCCGTGCAGCGCACACCCGCGCTGCCTATAAATTGGTGCCCGGTGTGCGGCCGCGCGCCCGACAGGCCACGACTGGATAGGACGAGATGGCAAACGGAGAACGCCCGGCGGTAGGCCTGTCGATAGGCGCCACCAACCTGGCGGCGGTCACCGCCGACCGTGCCCTCACCCGCAAGCCGGTACTGACGCTGTATCGGGGCCGTCCGCCCGAAGTCGGAGTGCCGTCGGAAAACCCGAACCTGACCGAGCCGGGCCTGGTGATCACCGACTTCGTCGAGAAGGTCGGAGATCCGGCCGGGATCGTGGCATCCGACGACTCGACACACCGACCCGAAACGCTGGTCGCCGACGCACTCCGCGCACTGGCCTACACCGCAACCAGCGGGCGCGCGCTGCCGGAGGCCGTCGCGGTGAGCTACCCGGCGCACTGGCCGCCGGCCGCGGTCGACGCGTTGCGGGGGGCGTTGAGCCGGGTCGCCGAATGGTCACGTGGCCCGCAGCCGGTCGTGCTGGCACCAGACGCGGCCGCGGCGCTGGTCGCGCTGCAAGCCAATCCCGGCCTGCCGACCCGCGGGATCATCGCGGTGTGCGACTTCGGCGGCACCGGTAGCAGCCTCAGCCTGGTCGACGCCGCCAACGGTTACCAGCCCGTCGCGCCCACTGTGCGACACAGCGACTTCGCCGGTGACCAGATCGACCAGGCGCTGCTGAACCATGTCGTTTCCAAACTGTCGGCGGAGGGTTCGTTCGACACCGCCGGCACGTCGGCGATCGGCTCGCTGACGCGGCTGCGGGCGCAATGCCGAAACGCCAAGGAGCAGCTGTCGTCCAGCACGGTGGCCACCCTGTTGGCCGAGTTGCCGGGGTTCAGTGGCGACGTTCAACTGTCCCGGGCCGAGCTCGACGATGTGATCCGCCAGCCGCTGGACGGTTTTGTAGCCGTGCTCCGACAAAGCATGGAACGCAACGGTATTGACGCTGCCGGTCTCGCCGGAGTCGCCGCGGTGGGCGGCGGAGCCAATATGCCGGCCGTCACTACGACACTGTCGCAGCAGCTGCAAGTTCCGGTCATCACGGCACCGCGGCCACACCTGACGGCGGCGATCGGTGCAGCGTTGCGGGCCGCACGTGGCCCCGCCGACGACAGTCCAACGGCAGTGGCCCCGACCATGGCCGCGGCGTTGGATCCCTTCGCGGAGGCGGCGGATCCAACGATGATGGCCGAGGCCGCGCCGGAGTCGGGCGGCGCACCGCCGCTGGCGTGGTCGGAGGCCGACGACGATTCGGGCATCATGCCGATCAGCACCGGCGAGTACCCAGCGCCGTACAACGTCAGCGCGACGACCGCGCGGCCGCGGGTCGACCGCCCGGAAGGCCAAGTCGAAGCCCGCCGGCCCGTCGTCCCGTGGTATCGCCGGCCGGCAGTTCTAGTCATCGGAACGGTTCTGGTGGTGCTGGCGTTGGCCGCGGCGATCATGATCGCGTTGCGGCACACGTCCGGCGGCGGCGCTCCGACGACGCCATCACCCAGTGTCAGCACGACGCCCGAGTCGCCGGGAAGCTCCGCTCCTGCGACCGATACCTCCAGCACCGAGACCACGACGGTAACCGAGTCGCCGTCGACTCCGTCGTCAACGGAGTCGAGCACCCCACCGCAGTCGTCAACGCAGCCGACGACAACTCAACCGACGACTACCCAGACCTCCACCGCAACAACGACGCAGGCGCCGACGACGACGTCGGCTCCAGCGCCGGTGGTGCCGCCTATCCCGAGAATTCCCGGCGTTCCGGGATTCCTCCAGCCGGGGCCGGGACCCGGTGGACAAGCCGGCTAGTTCGACGGCTCGCGCTGCTGGTCGGGGCGGTCCTTGTCGGCCGCTTCCGCGGTCTCCTTTTGCTCGCTCTCCTGCTGGTCGCCGTCCTGCTGGTCATCCTCCTGGGAGCTGTCATCCGCGAAGGGGTGTTCGTCAGGGTCGCCGAATTTGGGGTTGCCCTCGTCGTCGAGCCACTCGTGGACCGCAGTGCCGGTGATCGTCTTGTCGGTGCCGGGCATCACCGCTGTTGGGCGGTCTTCGTAGGCGCTCGCCATCCGCTTGACTTCTTTCTTGCCCTCCTCGGACGGCTCCGGCCGATCTGAGTCTTCCTTGCCCTCGTCGGACGACTCCGACCGATCAGAGTCCTCTTGTGGCTGCTCGGCGTCTTGTGGCTGCTCGGCGTCGTCGCGTGCCTCGTCGCGCTTTTCGCCGTCGCCTTGTTCGCCCTCGTGAGCGGTCATGATCGTGTCCCCCTGTCGAGTGATGACACTTGCCCGGCCCGAGGTGACGTTACCCGCTGGACTCAAGCCTCAAAACGATTCGGCAGTTTCGGGTGTGCGGACGCGCCGTCGGGGCAGTGGTTAGTTCGATTTGTGATAGCTGACGCCGGTGAGCTGTTCGGAGATCTCCCACAATCGTCGGCTGTCAGCGTCGTTGCGGGCGCGCGCGGGCACCTTGGCTGCCTTGACGCCGCCGCCGGCGAGCTCGTAGATACCCCGAGGTCCGTAAAACGCGCCACCCTCGGCGTTCGGCGACACCGCCGCAAAGAGCGCGGGCAGGATTCCTTCGTCGATGTCTTGCCACAGGAACGGCGTCAGCTGCCACGACAGCTTGTACAAGCGTTCCATCACCGAGGGCTTGGAGCGACCGTGCGACGGGCCGCTGATCTGTAGGTTGGTTTTGGTCAAGCCCGGGTGGGCGGCGTTGGACACGATGCCCCAGCCGGCCTCGCGGCTGCGGCGGTCGAGCTCGCGGGCGAACATCAACACCGCCAGTTTCGACTGACCGTAGGCCTGCATCGGCGCGTACGACTTCTCGAACTGCAAGTCGTCGAAGTGGATCTTGCCGCTCTGCCGCGCGGCCAGGCTGCTCAGCGAGACGACCCGTGCATGTTCGGCGGCACGCAACAGCGGCAGCACCCGCCCGGTCAGCGCGAAATGCCCGAGATGGTTGCTGCCGAATTGCAGTTCGAAACCGTCGGCGGTGGTGTCGCGTTCCGGTGGGGTCATCACGCCGGCGTTGTTGATCAGGATGTCGATCGGGCGGCCCTCGGCGTTGAGTTGCTCGCCTAGCGCTGCGACGCTGGACAGCGACGACAGGTCGAGGTTTTTGATGGTCAGCTTGGCGTCGGGTACCGTCGCCCGGATTTGGGCGATCGCCGCCTCGCCTTTGGCGCGGTTGCGGATCGCCATGACGACGTCGGCGCCGGCCGCGGCCAGCCGACGCGTCAGCCCGAAACCGAGGCCGCTGTTCGACCCGGTGACGACGGCGAGTTTTCCGGATAGGTCTGGCACGGTGACGTCGAGTTTGGTGGCCATGGGTGCTCCTCGTGTGTGGATGGGGCGAACCATAACGCCGCACACGCGTGGCCGCACCAAAAAGGGGTGGCCGACGTCGGGCGGTGATGCGCGGCCAACCGTGACAGACTGCGGCGATGACCGGTGCAAAAGCCGCGACCAGGTTCGCGGTGATCATGTCCATCGTCACGCTGGTGGTGGGCGTCGTCGGCCTCATAGCCACCCTGATGCTCAACGCGTTCGTGCTCGACAAGTACGACGCCTACGGTGAGGTGCCCGTCCCGGGGTCGGGCAGCCTGCGGTTGCCCGCCGGCGAAGTCACGGTCAGCTTCCACACCCGGGTGATCAGCAGTCCGAGCGGCAGTGGCCTGCCGGTGCCGCGGCTCACCATGACGCTCATCCCGCCCGCCGGAGTCGCGGACCCGGCTGTGACCGAAAGCTTCGGCAGCACAACGACAATCAACAATGACGCACATCGGCGGGTGTGGCTGGTGCAGGTTCCCGTCGAGGGCACCTACTACGTCAAAGCCAGTGGGCAAGTCGGCGGATTCATCAGCCCACGACTGGCATTCGGGCAGCGTAGTTCGCACGGCCAGCTGGTGTGGGTGTTCGCCGTGTTGGCCGCGCTTGGCCTGCTGAACCTGGTTTGCGCGCTGTGGTGGTCGGCCCGGGTTCGGCGGCGGCCACAGCGGGTAGCGACCGGCCAGCCGGTGACTGCAACGACGTCGACGCCCGCCGCCTTGTACGCCCCCAGCGACGAAGGCGTGCGCGTCGAGCAACTGAAAAACTTGGCGGCACTGCGCGATTCGGGTGCCTTGACCGAAGCGGAGTTCGAGGCGGAGAAACGCCGCATCCTCGACGGACGCTAGCTCGTTGCCCGGTCACCGCGAGCTATCCCTCCGCCGCGAGCGGGCGTGTTTGCACGCCGACACGCCGCTACGGCCGGCATTTTGCGCCCGCTCGCGGGAGGGGGTCAGTGCCCGTTCGCGGGAGGGTTAGTGCCCGCGGGCCACCCATTCGTCGTAGTGGACGATCTCACCGCCGACGGTGGTGGTGTCGCCGTGTCCGGTGTAGACCACGGTGTCGGCGGGCAGCGCGCCGAGGCGATCCTTGATCGACGCCAGGATGGTCGGGAAGTCGGAGAACGAGCG
>NZ_DASRBZ010000417.1:0-8867 GCF_035653355.1 Mycobacterium sp.
AGCTGCGCCGGATTTTCCTCAACTGTGTTACCGAAAACCCAAGCGACGCAGTCATATCCGAGTTGCGCACGTGCTACCGCGACCAGCTGCTGATGCTGGCCGCACTTGACTTGGCTCCGACGGTTGAAGACGAGCCGGTGCTGGCGTTCAGCGCGATCGGCGCTCACCTGGCGGACATGGCAGACGCCGCGCTGGCCGCGGCGCTGGTCGTCGCGGAGAGAACAATCTGCGGCGACGAGCCACCGCCGCGGCTGGCGGTCATCGCGATGGGCAAATGCGGTGCACGCGAATTGAATTATGTCAGCGACGTCGACGTTATCTTCGTCGCCGAGCGCGCCGACCCCGTCAGCACCCGCGTCGCCCGGGAGATGATGCGGGTGGCCTCGGAAGCCTGCTTCGAGGTGGACGCCGCGCTGCGCCCAGAAGGCCGCCACGGTGAACTGGTCCGCACCGTGGAGTCGCACATCGCCTACTACCAGCGGTGGGCGAAGACCTGGGAGTTCCAGGCGCTACTCAAGGCCCGGCCGGCCGCCGGTGATCGTGAGCTCGGCGAGCGCTACATGGCTGCGGTGAGTCCGATGGTCTGGCGTGCCTCCGAGCGCGAAGACTTCGTCGCGGAGGTGCAGGCCATGCGGCGCCGGGTCGAGGAGATGGTGCCGGCCGCCGTTCGGAGTCGCGAAATCAAGCTTGGCACTGGGGGATTGCGCGACGTCGAGTTCGCGGTGCAGCTGCTGCAGCTGGTGCACGGGCGCACCGACGAGTCGCTTCATGTGGCCTCCACCGTCGACGCGCTGGCGGCGCTCGGTGCCGGTGGCTACATCGCCCGCGACGATGCGGCGAACCTGACCGCCTCCTACGAGTTCCTCCGGCTGCTTGAGCACCGGCTGCAGCTGCAGCGGCTCAAGCGCACCCACATGCTGCCACCGCCCGAGGACGACGAGGCGCTGCGCTGGCTGGCCCGCGCGGCCCACGTCCGTCCCGACGGGCGCCACGATGCGCTGGGGGTGCTGCGCGAAGAGCTCCGGCGACACAACGTGCGGGTGTCGCGGCTGCACGCGAAGCTGTTCTATCAGCCGCTGCTGGAATCGGTCAGGCCGGCCGGTTTGGAGCTGCGCGGCATGACGCCGGATGCTGCCGAGCGTCAGCTGGCCGCGCTGGGCTACGAAGCGCCGCAGAGCGCGCTGACACACCTGGCCGCGCTGACCAACGAGAGCGGGCGACGCGGACGCGTCCAGTCGGTGCTGCTGCCCAGGCTGCTGGATTGGTTGTCGGCTACCCCCAATCCTGACGGCGGGCTGCTGGCGTACCGCAGGCTCAGCGAGGCGCTGGCCGGGCATCGCTGGTACCTGTCCACGCTGCGGGACAAGCCCGCGGTGGCCAAGCGGCTGATGCATGTGCTCGGTGTTTCCGCCTACGTACCGGAGCTGCTGATGCGCGCACCGGAGGTCATTCAGCAGTACGGTGACGGGCCGTCCGGTCCCAAGCTGCTCGAGGTGGAACCCGGCGCAGTGGACCACGGGCTGATCGCCTCGGCGAGCCGGCACGCCGACCCGATGCGGGCGATCGCCGCCGCCCGCAGCCTGCGCCGGCGGGAGCTGGCCCGCATCGCCTCTGCCGACCTGCTGGGGATGCTCGAGGTCACCGATGTGTGCGGGGCGCTGACGTCGGTGTGGGTGGCGGTGCTGCAGGCCGCGCTCGAGGCGGTGATCCGGGTCAACCTGCCAGACGACGGAGCCGGCGGTGCCCCGGCACGCATCGCGGTGATCGGGATGGGCCGGCTCGGCGGAGGCGAGCTGGGCTATGGGTCGGATGCCGACGTGATGTTCGTCTGCGAGCCGGTCGAGGGTGTCAGCGACGCTGATGCGGTGCGCTGGTCGGCATCCGTCGCCGAACAGGTCCGGGCGCTGCTAGGCACTCCCAGTGCTGACCCGCCGCTGGAACTCGACATGGATCTGCGGCCGGAGGGCCGCAACGGCCCGTTGGTGCGGACACTGGCCTCCTACACCGCCTACTACGACCAGTGGGCGCAACCGTGGGAGATCCAGGCGCTACTGCGAGCGCATGCGGTTGCCGGTGACCCGGACCTCGGCCAGCGCTTCATGACGATGGCTGACACGACGCGGTATCCCGCCGGCGGCATCTCGGCGGAGACGGTGCGCGAGATTCGCCGCATCAAAGCCCGCGTCGACGCCGAACGCTTGCCACGCGGCGCAGACCCGAATAGGCACACCAAGTTGGGGCGCGGCGGACTGGCCGACATCGAGTGGACCGTGCAGCTGCTGCAGCTGCAGCACGCCCACGACATCGCGGGGCTGCATAACACCTCGACACTGGAAAGCCTCGACGCGATCGCTGAGGCCCAACTGCTCAGCGAGTCCGACGTGGAGCTGCTGCGGGAGACCTGGCTGACGGCGACCCGCGCCCGCAACGCGCTGGTATTGGTGCGGGGCAAGCCCACCGACCAGTTGCCGGGGCCGGGTCGGCAGCTCAACGCCGTCGCGGCCGCCGCCGGGTGGCCCAACGACGACGGCAACGAGTTTCTGGACAACTATCTGCGGGTCACTCGGCGGGCGAAAGCTGTCGTGCGCAAGGTCTTCGGAAGTTGAGGCGGCCCCTACTGCGGCGCGGCGAAGCCCTCTTGTTAGTAAGGACGGATGGCGCCGGTCATCCGAATCCCGGCGGCAAACGGCAGGAGGCCTCGGGTGGACACCGCGTACGAGACGATCAGCGCCGAGGAGCACGGTCGGCTGGCGGCGTTATACGGCCCGTTGACCGATGCCGTCCGCGATCTCATCGATGCCACCATCCGAACTCAGGTCGACGCCGACACCATCGAGGATGCGCGCATCGCGATAGAAGCCGTGACCGAGAAACTGCGCGCCAGCCAGCTCAGCCCGACGGCCGGGGTGCGCTACGTCGTCGAGGGACGCCCGCTGGCGTGGGGCAACGCAGTGATCGGCATGCGCAACCCGATCGCCCCGCCGCTGACCATCCACCACGACGGCGGTCGCTGTTGGAGCGAGTTCAACCTGGGCGCCGCGTATGAGGGGCCGCCCGGTCTGGTGCACGGCGGTGTTTGCGCGCTAGTGCTGGACCACATTCTCGGTGAGGCGGCCAGTGAAGGCCTGACCAAGCCGCTGTTCACCGGGACCATCGCGGTGAAGTACCTGCGCGGCACTCCACTGGGCACCCTGCGCGCGGAAGCGGCCATCGAGCGCACTGAGAGCGTCAAAACCTTTGTCGGGGGAACCATTTCGGATTCCTCTGGCGTGACCGTGGAGGCCGAGGGGATTTTCGTCATGCCGGCATGGGCGCGGGAAATCCGATGAAGTACTACATCAGCACCGCGTTTCTGAAGACCCACGAGATCGTGGAGATCGCCAAGGCTGCCGACGAGCTGGGTTACGACGGGATTGGAATCCCGGACCACGTCGTCAATTTGGAAACGCTGGCCACGCCCTATCCGTACACCAAAGACGGGCAGCGGCGCTGGGAGCCCTTCACCGACTGGCCTGATCCGTGGGTGTTGATCGGTGCGCTTGCCCAGGTGACCACCCGGCTTCGGTTCGTCACCACCGTCTACATCCCGGCTATGCGCAATCCGTACCTGGCGGCCAAAGCCATTGGCACTGCTGCGGTTTTGGCGGGTGGTCGGGTCGAGCTCGGCATCGGTGTGGGATGGTGCGCGGAGGAGTTCGCGTTGATGGAGCAACGGTTCGACGCTCGCGGCAAACGCACCGACGAAATGCTCGACTTGATGCGCGAGCTGTGGCAGCACGGCTGGACGGAGTTCCGCGGCGAGTTCTACCAAACGCCGCGCTTGGAGATGGAGCCGACGCCGCCGCGGATACCCGTTTATGTCGGCGGCCTGAGTGAGATCGCGTTTCGCCGTGCGGCCCGCAACGACGGCTGGATCGGTGACCTGATCAAAACCGAGCGCGCCATCGAGGCGGCAGGCAGGCTGAGTGCGCTGCGCCTCGAAAACGGCTTGCCGCTGGAGGGTTTCACCATCTTGACGCCGTTGACCGACGCCGTCACGATCGCCGACTACCAGCGCGCCGAGGCCGCCGGCATCACCGGGATCCTGACGATGCCGTGGATGTTCTACACCGGACCGGACGCCACCCTGGCAGAAAAAGTCGACGGCATGCGGCGGTTCCGCAAAGACTTAGCACTCGACGGTTAGCCCGCTACCGGTCGTGCGGTGTCAGTTTGTCAGCCACTGCTTAACGCCACCGTGTCCAGAGCACGTACCGGAGTGGTGTGTGCTGAATGAGTTATCGCCATCACGGCAGACTGCCGGTAGCGCCGGCAGGCGGGGACCCGCCTCCGCATCTAGACCGCGGTCAGCCGCGCATCAACGTTTTCCACCATCCCGAAAAGCTCTTTGCAACGGCGATGAAGACGACGATTGCGACGGGTAGCTTACGAGTCGGGGGTCGAGGAGGGTGTCATGTCGCTGTTCGGAAAGAAGAAGCGTCCATCCGACGCAACGACGCACGGTTATGAGCCGCCGCCCATCGAACAGGTGCATGCGCGGCCAGCGGCTGGGGTAGTACCGCCATACGGTTCTCTGACCGCAGACGATGTTCGCGACGTGGCCTTTCGTAAGCCGCCCATCGGCAAGCGTGGTTACAACGAAGACGAGGTCGACGAGTTCCTGGACAGCGTTGAGGCAGCGCTGCGTGATCCGACAGCCAGCACGCTCACCGCAGACGATGTCCATAACGTGGCGTTCAACAAGCCGCCCATCGGCAAGCGTGGTTACAACGAAGATGACGTCGACGAGTTTCTCGACCGCGTCGAAGAGCAGTTGAGGAGCAAATGAGACATCGCGCTAGCGGAGCAGACACCGCAGACCGTATCGGTGAAAGCGTCCCGTCGCCGGCTTGGTTGGCCTAGCGTTGCGCGTGTGGAGCCACATCCAACCCCCGAACTGGTGCCCGTCGAGGCATTGCGCTCAGGTGACCCGATCACCGACGTCAACGGTGGCGGTCAGCACTACACAGTTCTCGAGTCCAAGGCCGTCAGCGACAGCTGCATCGTCCTGGAGCTCGAGTCGAAAGCCAACCACCAGCTTCGAGTGATCGAGATGTCTTTTCCCGCCGGCTACCGGGTGGGCAGATCACCTCGCCGCGCTCCCGTAACGCCGTAGGCCGCGGCCCGGTTCCTGCACCTGCTTTTCTGCAGGTACGCAGCGGATATGACCCCGAAGTGGACCCGGCGGCGTCAGAATCGATGAATGGCCTGCCAGCCGGGCGGTCCTGACCCACGCGAGTCAGAGCCGCCCAGTCGTGCCGAGGTGCTCGCCGCACTATCGGTGGCGATCGATCTCGGCCTCGGTCAACCCAGTGAGCACATGCTTCGTGCCGCGCTAATCGGCACGAGGATCGCCGATCGGCTAGGACTCACCCGGGAACAGCGTGACTGCACCTACTACACGAACCTGGTGATGTGGATTGGGTGTCACGCCGACTCCCACGAATACGCCCGATGGTTCGGCGACGACATCGCGGTCCGCCGCGATTCCGCGCTGGTTGACTGGGCGGGCCTGCCTTATCTGCGGTTCTTGCTCAGCAACGTCGCCCGCGGCGAGCCGCTGATGCGCAGGCTGAGTGTCATGGCGGCACTGTTCGCCAACGCACGTGGCCACCTGGCTCGTCTGGTCCGATCGCACTGTGCATCGGCGACGCTGCTGGCGCAGCGCATCGGCTTGAGTCCGGATGTGCAGGCCGCGTTGGCATTTGCCTTCGAACGCTACGACGGGGGAGGGCTGCCCAATGGCGCTCGCGGCGAAGACATTCCGCTGCCGATGCGGATCGCCCAGCTCGCCGACATGGCCGAGATTCACCAGCGCGCTTACGGCATCGACGGCGCGGTGGCCATGGCACGCAGCCGGCGAGGCGGCCAGTTCGACCCACACATCGTCGACGGCTTCCTCGAACAACCGGAGGCCATTTTGGCAGGCCCGCCCGCCGGTGACGTATGGGCGGTCGCGTTGCGGGAAGCACCTGACCGCCACCACCGGCTGGACGCGCAGTCGCTCGATGCTCTTCTAATAGCGCTCGGCGACTTTGTCGACCTGAAATGCCCCTTCACACTTGGCCATTCGCAAGCGGTGGCCCGCCTTGCCGCGGACGCGGCCTTGGTCGTCGACCTTGATGCCGATGCGGTGGCATTGACTCGCCGCGCCGGATACGTCCACGACCTGGGCCGTATCGGGGTGTCCAACCAAATCTGGTCCGCGGCGCGTCCGTTGACCGCAAGCGAATTCGAGCGGGTGCGTTTGCATCCGTATCTGACCGTGCGGATCCTCAGTCGGGTCCGCGGCTTGGAGCGCGTCGCCCAGCTAGCCGGCAACCACCATGAGCACCTGGACGGTTCGGGATACCCGCGCGGCCTCACCGGTGCCGCGCTGGGCCTCCCGGACCGCCTGCTGGCCGCCGCGGTCCGCTACCAGTCAGCGCGTGAACCGCGGCCGTACCGTGCCGAGCTGCCACCGGAAGCGGCAGAACGCCGCCTGCGCCAAGACGTCCAAGCCGGCGGCATGGATCCGGTCGCAGTCGACGCCGTCCTGCATGCAGCCGGCCGCCGCACTGAGCGACCCAATCCGCGGCCGGGCGGGTTGACCGGCCGAGAAGCCGAGGTGCTCCGTTTGGTGGCCCGGGGGGCATCGAACAAGGAAATCGCCGCGGCGCTGGTGATCAGCGAGAAGACCGCTCGCAACCACGTCGAGCGGGCTTACGCCAAGATCGGGGTGTCAAACCGCATCGGCGCCAGTTTGTACGCGATGCAGCACGGGCTCGTCGCGCCGTCAGTATTGGACAGCAATTGAGGCAAACGCCCCATGTGTAGCGGCAGAGCTGCGGTGAACCATCAGCTCGTAACGAACGTTCGAGTAGGTGGTTACGCTATTCCGCTTCTCCGGGAGAGCGGAATAGTGGTTTACGTCGGACGAGGAGGTCCAGCGGCATGACAAAGGTCAATCGGATATTAGCGGTCTGTTATGGGGCGGCGAGCTACGTGATCTTCGTCGTGTCCTTCCTGTATGCCATCGGGTTCGTCGGCAGCATCGTGGTCCCGCGGACCGTCGATCATGGTGTCGCTGCCCCCATCGGCGAAGCCGTCGTGGTGAATCTACTGTTGCTCGGCCTGTTCGCTGTCCAGCACAGCGTCATGGCGCGGCCGGCGTTCAAACGGTGGTGGACGCGAATCGTGCCACAGCCCGTGGAGCGCAGCACCTATGTGCTGCTGTCGAGTTTGGTGCTGTTTCTGCTGTATTGGCAGTGGCGATCAATGCCGACCGAGATTTGGCATGTCTCGTCGCCGGCGGGCCGGCTGGGATTGTGGGTGCTGTTCTGGCTCGGGTGGGCGATCGCGTTCGCGTCGACGTTCATGATCAGCCATGTTGACTTATTCGGGCTACGGCAGGTGTATTCGTTCTGGCGTGGAAAACCGCTCAGCGACATCCAGTTTCGCGCGCCGCTGCTGTACCGAGTGGTTCGTCACCCACTGATGGTCGGATTCATCATCGCGTTCTGGGCGGCACCGACGATGACCGCAGGGCACCTGCTTTTCGCGGTCGCTACTACCGGATACATCCTTGTCGCCGTGCAGCTGGAAGAGCGGGATCTACTGGCTGCGCTGGGATACCAGTACCGCGACTACCGCAGACAGGTGCCGATGCTGCTACCGGTGCCGCGCCGACACTCGACATCCGCCGATAGCGGCATGTCGACCCAAATGCAGTAGCCGATTCGTCAGGCCGGCGTCCTGGTCGGGTCGAACTCCAGCACCTGCGTCAACCGGATGTTGTTGCCCGACGGATCCCGAAAGGACGTGTCGATGCCGTACGGCTGCACGGTGGGCGGGTCGTTGAACACCACGCCGCGAGCCGACAGTTCCTCATAGCTCGCCTGACAGTCATCGGTCTCCAAGAAGAGGGTTCCGCCCGCGCCCTTGGCCACTAGGTTGGAGAGCGCAGCGCTGGCCGCCGCGTCCAGCATTGGCGGCCCGGGCACCGGCATCAGAACCAGTCCGACGTCAGGTTGGCCCGACGGGCCCACCACCAGCCACCGGAACTGCCATGCCTCCATCGTGACATCGGAGCGGACCTCCCAGCCCAGCGTCTTGGTGTAGAAGTCGAGAGCATCGTCTTGGTCATGCACCCAGAACTGGGCGTTGGCGATCTTGATCAACTGGCTTCCTCCTAAGCTACTGCGAGGAAGCGTAGAGAAAGCGCTCAGCCGCCGTCTTCTCGAAACGTGCGGTTCTGCGGCCTCCCATAGGCTTTCGCGACGCACAGCGGTATCCGCACAAAGCGGGCAGCGGGTGGCCACGCGGCCCGGTAGTCGGTAGGGGTCTGGCCGAACATCCGCCGGAAGCTGGTCGTGAATGACCCCACGCTTCCCCATCCGACCGCGAAGCAGATCCTGGCAACCGGCCAATCCGTTGTCCGCAGCAGCGCTGCCGCCCGCTCCAACCGGCGGGTCAACAGGTATTGGTGCGGCGTCTCGCCGAAAGTCCGGCTGAACTCTCGGCTGAAATGCGCCTTCGACAGCCCGGCAGCGCGCGCAAGCTCAGCCACCGATAGCGGTTCGAAGTAGCGGCTGTCCGCTAGGTCCTTTGCCCGCAACAGGTGCCGGGCGCTCGGCAGTGTCGCCATTCACCGCCGGCCGAGTCGGCGATTTCGCCACCAGCGGCTCCACGGCGCGCCGCCCCGCGTTCCACGCCAGCCGGAGTCGGCAGTAGTCGTGCGGGCGTCGAGGCGCCTGCCACGTCGGCGCGCCCACGGTGCACCTGCCCGCGCGCCACCCAAGCCGCCACCGGCACGGCGTCTGGTGTCCAACGCGTACACGCCACCGCCG
>NZ_DASRBZ010000418.1:0-4854 GCF_035653355.1 Mycobacterium sp.
GGTGCAAGGCGTCACGTTGGCCTCCTTGCATGCCGCGAAGGGACTCGAGTGGGATGCGGTGTTTTTGGTCGGTTTGACCGACGGCACGCTGCCCATCTCGCATGCGCTGGCGCACGGCGCCGACAGTGAACCGGTCGAAGAGGAACGCCGCCTGTTCTACGTAGGAATCACCCGGGCCCGTGTGCATTTGGCGCTGAGCTGGGCGAGGGCTCGCAACCCAGGCGGGCGCCAAAGCCGCAAGCCGTCGCGGTTCCTCAACGGCATCGCGCCGCAGACGGATGCCGACATGACGCCGGCCAAGCCGCGGCGGGCTCGCGCGGCTGCGCCGCGCTGCCGCATCTGCAACGGCGTGCTGACCACCCCTGCGGCGGTGCTATTGCGCCGTTGCGAGACATGCCCCGGCGATCTCGACGAGGCATTGCTGCAGCGGCTCAAGGATTGGCGGCTGCGCACCGCGAAGGATATGAAGGTGCCTGCGTACATCGTTTTCACCGACAACACGCTGACGGCGATCGCCGAGATGCGCCCCGCCGACGAGACGGCGCTGGTCGCGATCCCCGGCATCGGTGCCCGCAAGCTGGAGCAGTTCGGGCCCGACGTCCTGCAGCTGGTCCGCAACGGCGGCAAATAAACACGCCGTGGCGATCCCAGCGCGGCGTAGCCGGGCGCAGCGGGTCGCCACAAACCCGGGTGCGATCGCCAGTGCGGCGAAGTCCGGCGCAACAGCAGCGAATAAACCCCCAGGTCAGAAAATCGGTTGTCCGTGAGGGCTGCTACCGGTTAGCCTCGATCCACACTTGTGACGCCGGGCGCGTCAAGCATGCGGAGAGGAGGGTGCCCACGATGATCAACGCCAACGTGTTCGTAGTCGCGCCCGGCGCTCTGCATGCCGCCCATCCCGCTGCCGCGGTCGCGGCATCGGCGGCAGCGCGCAAGCGTCGCACCGCCGCCGCAAGCGACCCGTCCGTGGATCGGGGCTTCACGTAAGTCCTCGCTAAACAGCACCGCTGGCCACGGACCCAAAAGATCCGTGGCCATTTGCATCTTCGCCCACCACCTGGTCCGGATCTGCCGATAAGACAGCCATTCGACCAGGAAGTAGGTGAACCCCACATGTCGACACTGACCGTCGGCGAAGAGACGCGGCCGGAATTGCCGTGTAATCGCGATCCCGACTTGTGGTTCGCCGACAGCCCAGCCGATCTCGAGCGAGCCAAGGCACTGTGTGCGGATTGCCCCATCCGGCGTCAGTGCCTGGCCGAAGCGTTGGAACGCGCCGAGCCGTGGGGCGTGTGGGGCGGTGAGATCCTCGAGCGCGGAACGGTTGTGAGCAGCAAGCGCCCCCGCGGGCGTCCGCGCAAGGAGGTTGTCGCTGCCTGACGCCGGAGCTACACCACGGCGGTGTCGGGCTCAGCGAAGCCCGGGATCAGCTCGTGAGACAGCGCCTTCATCGGCACATGGGCATCTAGCTGACACAGGATCGCGCCCACCGACGCAATCACCCGCATCGGAATCGCCAACTTGG
This sequence comes from Mycobacterium sp., assembly GCF_035653355.1. Taxonomy (GTDB): domain Bacteria; phylum Actinomycetota; class Actinomycetes; order Mycobacteriales; family Mycobacteriaceae; genus Mycobacterium. Next base: position 1,526 of record NZ_DASRBZ010000418.1, read on the forward strand.
CCGGCAGATCCAGCTGTCGCACGGTCTTGATCTGCGTCACCGACTGGTCGATCTGGCGTGCGGTCATCCGCTGCAGCCACTTGCGCGTGTAGTGGAAGACCTCGACCTGGATTGGCTCGACGTACTGACGCAGCATGTCGTCGATGTCGCGCACCGAAACGTTTTGACCCTTCTGGATAAACCCAGCCTTCTCCATCGTGGGCAGCAGTAGGTCGTAGTTCTTCTCGCGGGCCAGCCGAATCGTCATACCCAGCTCGACGGGAAAACCACCGGGCAGCGGCGCCACGGCGCCGAAGTCGATGACACCCATCCGCTCGTTGGGCAACAGCATGAAATTGCCGGGGTGGGCGTCGCCGTGAATCATCTCCAGCCGCCGCGGTGCGTCGAAGGTGAACTCAGCCAGTCGGGTGCCCATCAAGTCGCGTTGCTCGACTGTGCCCGTGCGGATGATTTCGGCCATCGGGATGCCGTCGATCCATTCCTGGATCACCACCTTCGGGGCGCTGGCGACGATGTGCGGCACCACGAAATGCGGGTCGTCGTGATAAGCCTTGGCGAACGCGCGCTGGTTGTCTGCCTCCAGCCGGTAGTCGAGCTCCATTTCGGTGCGCGAGATCAGTTCGTCGACGATGCCTTGAACGTCCACGCCGGGGGCAAGCTGCTTGACCACCCCGGTCATCCGCCGCAGGGTCTTCAGGTCGGCCCGCAACGCTTCGTCGGCACCCGGGTACTGAATCTTGACGGCGACCTCGCGCCCGTCGTGCCACACCGCTTTGTGCACCTGCCCGATGCTGGCGGAGGCCACCGGGGTGTCGTTGAAGTCGAGGAATCGTTGGCGCCACTTGGTGCCCAGCTGCGCGTCGAGCACCCGATGCACCTTGGGGGCCGGCAGCGGCGGGGCGTCCTTCTGCAGCTTGGTGAGCGCTTCCCGATACGGCTGGCCGAACTCCTCGGGGATCGCCGCTTCCATCACCGACAGCGCCTGGCCGGCCTTCATCGCGCCGCCCTTGAGTTCACCCAGCACGGTGAACAGCTGGTTGGCGGCCTTTTCCATCAACTCGGCGTTGACTTCGTCTTGCGACTTGCCGGTCAGTCGCTTGCCGAACCCCAGCGCTGTGCGTCCGGCGATGCCGACCGAGAGCCCGGCCAGCTTCGCATTCCGCGCCGCGCGGCCGCGTTTGATGTCTGTCACAGCTCTATCATCCATGACGGCCGTCAATTCGAGCGCATCGATCTGGCAACGGCGGATGTCAACAGAAACACAGTGGGTGCCTGGACCAGTGCCGCGCCACAATCGAGCCGGCGTTGAGATCGAATTCCAGTGTGGCGTTCAGCGCCGCGGGTGGGCTGGGGTCAGCCGTGTCCATGCCGCGCACGGCGCCGATCACCCGGTTGACCTGGCTGAGCGCGAGCGCTGCGGTGGCCATCAGGGTTGCTGGATCGGCGGCGCCGACGGTGTCACGCAGCTGGGCGGCGACCGCCGGCCACGCGGCGTCGCGGTCGCGTCGGTGTAAGTCCGCGCAACGCAGGCAGCTGGTCATGCCGGGTATCACCAGCGGACCGACCAGGCCCACTCCGTCGCGCACCCGGACCGGTAGGTGCGGGACGCCGTCGCTGTGCAGATCGCGCAGCATCCGCGGGTCGGCGACCAGGTAGTCGGAAAGCACCACGAGGTCGGTGCGCCCCGGTGTCGTGGCGTGCGGCTGGCTGCTGCGTCGAATCCGCGCACCCGAGCACCGCAGGCCTTCAGTCAGCAGGTCCGACAGCGGCCCGCGGCCGTGCACCTGGATCGACGGCGACCGTCCGGTGCGCTGCGGGCGTCCTTGCGTCGCCACGCCGGCGCCGACGAGTTGGGCGATCAGATCGGCAAGGTCGCGGGCATCCACCAGACCAAGGTCAACGGCTTGGCGTTGCAGCTCGGTCAGCGACACTCGCGATTGCATAGACCGCAGCAGCGCGGCCAGCCCGCCAGCGGTAAGTCCTCGCGGCGGACGTACCAGCACTGCCCGGCGTGGATCCCAGCCCACTTGCACGGCACCGTCGGGGCGCAGCAGTACCGGCATCGCCGGGTCCAGCGCGTACAGCGGCGCTCCGGGCACGGTCGGCGATTGCGGCACAGCTCACTGTGCCACGCTTGGCGCTAGCCGCCGCTCAGTTGTCCACAGGCCCGTCGGGGCCGTCGTGGCCCTCGTCGACGCCGCGCTGGAATTCGGCGAGCATGTCGTCGATACCGCTGGTGTCGCCGCCGATGACCCGGTCGATGAACCCGGCCGGCTCGTCGAGATCTTCCGAGGCGGGCAGCAGATCGGGGTGCTGCCATACCTTGTCGCGCGCATCCATACCGGCGGCCTGTGTCAGGCGTTCCCACAGCACCGCAGCCTCCCGCAGCTTTCGCGGCCGCAGCTCCAGGCCGACCAGCGTCGCGAATGTTTGCTCGGCGGGGCCGCCAGTGGCGCGGCGCCGGCGCAGCGTCTCACTGATCGCGGCGGCACCCGGGATCCGGTCGTCCAGCGCCGCGCTCACCACTGTCTGCACCCAGCCGTCGATCAACGCCAGCAGGGTCTCCAGCCGCTCCAGCGCCTGCACCTGCTCTGGCGTGGCCTTCGGCTCGAAAACTCCCTGGTTGAGCAGCTGCTCGACAGCCGACGGATCGGTCAGCGAGGCCGGGTTGAAGTCGCGGGCCAACTCCTCGATCCCGGCCATGTCGATATTCATGCCCTTGGCATAGGCCTCGACCGCGCCGAGCAGCTGACTGGCCAGCCACGGCACATGGCTGAACAACCGGTGGTGCGCGGCCTCACGGGCCGCCAGGAAGGTCAGGATCTCGCTGCGCGGTCGTTCGAGCCCGGCAGCAAACGACTCGATGGCCTCGGGCAGCAGCGCGGCGACGCCCTTCGGGCCCAGCGGCAGGCCGATGTCGGTAGACGTCAGCACTTCGCGGGACAACCGGCCCAACGCCTGGCCCAGCTGGGAGCCGAAGGCCATGCCGCCCATCTGCGACATCACCGACAGCAGCGGACCGGCCATGTTCTTGGCCTCTTCTGGCAGCGCAGCGGCCCACACCGTGGAAATCTGCTGGGCCATCGGATCGCATAGCCGCTTCCAGGTTTCCAGGGTGTTGTCGACCCAGTCGTTGGGGGTCCAGGCGACGGCCTTGGTGGTGCCCGCAGGGATCGCGGTTACCCCGTCCAGCCAGGTTTCGGCGAGATGCACCGCATCGGCGACGGCCGAGTTAGTGCCGGCAGGTATCGGCGCCACGGACCCGATGGAGCTGTTGGCCAGCTGCCGGGCCACCTCGTAGTTCACCGGGCCGGAGGACTTGCCGGTGG
>NZ_DASRBZ010000419.1:0-5166 GCF_035653355.1 Mycobacterium sp.
GCCGTCGTGGAAAAGCCGGAGGAAGAGGAAGATCACGGCCACCACCACGGTCACGCTCACTAGAAGTCGAGACGAACACCCCGGCCCGATGGCCCGGGGGTGTTCGTTTCGGGAGCATGGCCATTCACCAACAGGTGTAGCCGCCGTCGATCACGATGTCCGAACCGGTCATATAGCTCGACGCGTCGCTCGCGAGATACAGATAGAGACCGACGAGTTCCTCCGGCCGGCCCAGGCGCCCGAGCGGGATCTTCGGTTCCCACGACGCGTGATACTCCGAGTAAGGCTCCACCAATTCAGTGAGGATGTAGCCGGGGCTGACGCTGTTCACTCGGATGTTGTGGGGTGCGAACTCCACCGCCATGGCCTTGGTCAGGTGGATGACAGCGGCCTTCGAGGCGCAGTAGTGGCCTACCGGCTGCGGCGTGTTGATGATGTGACCCGACATCGATGCAGTGGTGATGATGCTCCCGGCGCGTTGCTGGGCGACCATGGCTTTCGCCGCGGCCTGTGCGGTAAGGAACACACCGTTGACGTTGGTGTTCTGAATGCGCTGAAACTCCTCCAGCGGCATATCCAGCAGGCCGTTGAGGTTGATGATCCCGGCGTTGCAAACTGCGATGTCGACCCCGCCCAATTCGTCGTCGACTCTTTTCAGCATGCTGGCCACCAGCTGGGGCTGGGTGACATCGCAGGTGATGGGTATCGCCGTACCGCCGCCCTCACCGATTTCTGCAGCGACTTCCTGCAGCGGCTCATGATGTCGGGCCGCGATCGCTACTGCCGCCCCCGCTTGCGCGTAGGCCAGCGCCACTTGCTTGCCGATACCGCTTGAGGCGCCAGTCACGAGAGCGTTCTTGCCATGCAGCTCAAAGAGATTCGCTACGTTCACCGCTCACAACCCTTCTTGGCGGCCGCGGGCCGACGCCGCAGCTCGATCACAACTTAGAACCCAATCCCGCGATCAGATTGATGGTGACCGCCAAGACGACAGCGCCGAGAAGGTAGGACAGCAGCGCATGGCGTAACACCGTCGCCCTGATGGACGTCAACCCGATCTCAGTGTCCGACACCTGAAACGTCATGCCCACGGTGAAAGCCACATACGCGAAGTCGCGAAAGCGGGGTCGCTCTGGGTCGTGGAAGTTGATTCCACCCGGCTCGCCGGAGTAATAGAGCCGCGCGTAGTGCACGGTGAACAACGTGTGCACCGCAAACCAGGATGCAGCCACCGTCAGGACACCGACAACGGCGGCTTCCACGGCTCCCGGGCCCGAGCGCGACGCGGCGGCTACCAAGTAACCGACCCCGCCCAGGCTCGCAACGCTGGCCGACACGATGACCATGTCGGATGCCCACCGGGTGGGGTCCTCCCGGGTCGCGTATTCGGCCGTTTGGTCAGCATCCATTCCACCCAGGATGAGCCGCGTCCACACCACATAGACACCGGCAGCCACGACCCAGCCCAAAAGCGCAAACCGCCAGCTGACCGTGTTACCCACCGCGAGAGCGACGGCAACTCCAAGCACGGCGGCAACCACTATCCGAACCGCGACCGTGTCGCGGAACAACATACTAAGGGATTTCACAATCCCGACCTAAGCACCAGCACAGGTCATCCCCGTGCTAACGGCCAAACAGTTGCACAGATGTTTGCATCGGTTGACGTCGTAGCGCCGTGGCTCGAACGAGTCGGACGATGGTCATGGCATAGGTCGATGCAATCCATGACCACCGAGACGGCGGTGGCCGTCGTACGCGCAGCTCCCTCGGTCGAAAAGCCGGGGTGTTTCGTTTCGACGCAGATGAGCCGCGCCGGGCTGTCAGCCGGGTGGTGTGCCGAGTGCGACGTGAGCCGGTATAGCGGATCGGATCACAGGGAGCCCAGCAGGGCCGCACGGCCTCGGACGCGGAGTTTGTTGACAGTAGATTGACGTAACTGGTCTATGCGCTCCGCCATTCGATTTCCGAGTGTCTCGAGCACCTCGTTGCTCAAATCTATTGGCGGGGGACACAAGTCGCGCTCCTCTTCGCTGGCATGTGCATCCAGGACCGTGACGAATGAGTGCCATTCCTCTTCATATTCCGGCGCGGTGGGCGGCGTCCGCAGGAGCACCGCGAGTTGATCCCAGACTTGCCGGTGCTCCGCGTGGGCGATTGCGACAAGCTTGCTTGCCGCAGATACCGCCGGATAGAACAAGTCGTCCTCGATGCGCATGTGGATGTCCAGCTCGATCAACAGTTCGTCAAGGGCTTCTCGCCGCTCATCGGTATCCGGTGGAATCGCGGTGATCTTCTTGCAGAGTCCGCGTAAAACCTTGTGGTGATCGAACAGCACCTCGTAGGCATTCATTGCGCCACTCCGCGCACCTCGACTATTCCGTCCCGAATCCGAACCGGGTAGCTCGGCAGCGCGGCTGTCGCCGGACCGCGCAGCACGTGCCCTGATTCGCAGGCGAACCGGGATCCATGCCACGGGCATACAATCCGGTCGCGGTCAATCCAGCCGTCGGCCATCGGCGCGCCCAGGTGCGGGCAGCGCTCACCGACGGCCAGTACCCGGCCGTTGTTGCGGTACAGAACCACGCCGACACCGTCAACGTCTACTTTCTGGGGCCGGCCATCCAGAGCGCTCACCGGCAGCGTCGGCCTCCACCTATGTCCATTCGGCCGCGGGCCAGCGTGATCGACGCCCGTGCCCGACCCGTACACCAAAGCAGCACCCAGGTAGCCGCTGCAGAGGGTGAGGCTATAGCCGAGCGCGCTACTCGCCATACCGCGGACCTGCCGGCCATGACCGCGGTCCCACCACGACACGGCGTACAGTCCCGTCGCGATCACGTTCAGCAAGCCGTGCACCAGTCCGATCCGGCGCGATTGCTCGTGGGTGTGCTGCCAGTCCGTCAGACCGGTCGCCGCCGCACCGATGCTTCCGGCAAGACCTATGCCTAACGCAAATCTCGAGGCATGGCGCCACTCCGAGGCGCGACCGGGCAGCACGCTCGCCGCGTCCATGGCCACCGTCGTTGCCACCGCCCCAGTCGGCACCGCCGTCAACGCCGGATGCAACGGATGGCCGAGCCAGGTGCCGTGCAACGCGTTGCTGGCACGCTCCCGATACCGGCCCATTGCTGCGAACAGAAACGTCAGACCGTGCTCGAGCCGGTAGCTCGGCCGATCCAGCCACTGCTGTTGTCCCAGAGTTCGCGGGACAACAAGTCCGGCATTGCGAACCCGACCTAAGAAGTGTCGCGACCGCTCAGCCATAGCACCCTCCTGTGCCGGAAAGCGAATCGGCGGGGCGTCCACACTCTGCGACGGAACGCCCTAACCTGACGGTGCGGCGCAGCGGGTCTCGACGCCGCATCGACGAGGGACCGCAACCAACCGGTCGCCTTGGTCCATGGCTAGTACACGGTCTGCGGCGGCGATTCGTTCAATCCGGAAACCACGGCCACCATCACCACGCTGACTGATCTGGCACGTCAGCAGCTAGAGCCCCTGAAATCCGGGGCTCTTGCCGTTGCGGCGTGCGGCGATCCGGCTAGGCGGTGCGCCGGGTGCGGCCGATGTCGCGCTTGAGCAGAATGTCGCGCTCGGTTTCCGAGAGCCCACCCCAGATGCCGTAGGGCTCAGCGACCGCCAGCGCGTGCTCACGGCATTCTTGGATCACCGGGCAGCGTCGGCACATCTCTTTGGCGCGACGCTCACGCTGCAGACGGGCCCGGCCACGCTCGCCGTCGGGGTGGAAAAACACCGACGAGTCGACACCCCGGCACAGGCCGCGCAGTTGCCAATCCCAGATATCGGCGTTGGGTCCAGGTAGCTGCTCCGGCTGTGGCATTGAATTCCCTCTCTACACGTCCATGGGCAACCGCATACGTGACGCATGGCCCATGTAACTGATTCGAGCGGTGTCGGCGATGACAACTCGGCACGAATAAACTAGGGGCGGAGCCGAATTTCAGTCAACAGCGCCACGGCCCGCGGAAAGCGTTGCCGCAGCTTGAGAATTTACTTCACGTTCATCCGTGTGATGCATTCACCGGTGCGAGCGTGCTAATGCGCAGACCGGTGATGCTGGTATTTTCACTTCACGTCGACGGTATCGAACCATTTATAAGCCGACCGGCGTCAACTGGTTAATATTGCGGTAACCGAGAAACCATAAACTTTTAACGAATGTGTCCCGCGAATATCGGTCGTGATGTATTGACCGAGTCAACTTTGAGCGCTGCGGCGTTCGGCGCGCAGCCTGGCTGCTGGCCGCTGCCGGCGGCGAGCACACCGTATCAGCGGTGGCTGCGCGCCGTCGCCGCCGGCGGCCAGGGGCGCTACGGCAGCGCTCACAGCGACCTGGCGGCACTGCTGCGTAGCGCGCCGAGCGGGCGGCTGGCGTCGCTGGCGCACAGTACCCAGGGCTCGTTCCTGCGCCAGCTGGGCTGGCATGCGCTCGCGCGGCGCTGGGACGGTCGGGCCCTGGCGCTGGCCGGCGACGACGCCGAAGCGGCGGCCGATGCGCTGATTGGGCTGGCCGCCGACGCCCTCGGGCTCGGGCGTTTCGCTGCGGCGGAGACGTTGCTGAGCCGGACGCGCAACAAGCTGGCGGCCGACGTGCCCGTGCACCGGCTGGCGGTGCGCCAGGCCTGGGTTGCGGCCGAGCTGGCGATGGCCACCAGGGACGGCGCAGCCGCGGTGCGGAACGCCGAGACAGCCGTCGCGTTGGCTAGCGCCGGTGGCGACGGCTCCGTATCCGCGCGGCACCGCGTCAAGAGCGACGTCGTGTTAGCTGCGGCGCTGTGCAGCGCCGGCGATGTTGAGCGGGCCCGCACGGTCGGTGACGACACGCTGGACGCGACCGCCCGATTGGGTTTGGTGCCGCTGCGCTGGGCACTGGCCTGCCTGCTCATCGATATCGGAAGTGCCACGCGCACAACGCAACAGCTGCAAGAGCTGCGGGACAGCTGCGCTGAAACAGTGCGCCACGCCGGCGGAACCTGGTGTGAGCGTTAACGGTTGAAGCGCCGTTCGGCCGTTATTGTCGATCCGTGCAACAAGGCCGGGATGTGTCCGGTTCGTAACGTTGGAGAGACCGCGGTCGATGACACTTGACGGAGAACGTCTCGACGCCGTCGTTGCCAAGGCTGTGGCGGGCGATCGGGATGC
>NZ_DASRBZ010000420.1:0-2668 GCF_035653355.1 Mycobacterium sp.
CGCCGGCGGCGCGCACGCCCCATGACGTCTGCGGCAATGCGTTTTCTACCCGAGAGACGAACGCGCGCAACGGTACTGGCCGCGGCAACACACCGATACGGCCCAGCCCGGCATCGTTGGGAGGCGGGGCCAGCGCAAAGATGTCGTAGGCGGGTTCCTCGTACGGGTGGGCGGACCGCATAGCCGCCAGCACGTCGCGGCGCAGCCTGGCCGGTGCGATGACTTCGACGCGGTCCTCGGCGACCCGCTCAATCGCGCCAACGCTGCCGATGGTCGGCGATGCCCCCTCCTGGGGCAGGAACTGCCCGGTGCCGGTGACGCTCCAACTGCAGCACGCGTAGTCGCCGATGTGCCCGGCGCCGGCCGCAAAGACGGCCGCCCTTACCGCCTCGGCATTTTCGGGCGGCACGTAGATGACCCACTTGTCCTGATCGGCGGCGGCGGCCCACGGCTCGAGCACGCCCTCCACGGTCAAGCCGAGCGCCCCGGCGAGCGCGTCGGACACTCCCGGCGATGCCGAGTCAGCGTTGGTGTGCGCGGTGAACAGCGAACGCCCGGACCGGATCAGCCGATGCACCAGCGCACCTTTGGGTGTGCTTGCGGCGACGGTGTCCACACCGCGCAGCAGCAGCGGATGATGGGCCAGCAGCAGCCCGCCGTCGGGCACCTCGTCGACCACCGCCGCCGTCGCGTCCACCGCGATGGTCACTGATTCCACGGTGTCGTCGGGATCGCCACACACTAGGCCGACCGAGTCCCACGGCTGGGCGAGCTGTGGTGGGTAGGCCTCGTCGAGTACGTCGATGACATCGCGCAGCTTCACACTCATCGCGGCACTCCGCTCACCGTGAGCTCGGCGATCGCCTCCGTCAGCACCGGCCACTCCGGGCGCACCGCCGCACGCAGATACCGCGAGTCCAGCCCCACGAAGGTGTCACATCGGCGTACCGCTATCCCCTTGTCCGTCAATCCCTTTCGTAACAGCTCAGCCTCGCCCATGGAGAACAACACGAACGGCGCCCGCCCGTCGACCACCTCGGCGCCCACCGATTCCAGCGCGGCCGCCATCTCGGTGCGCAGCGCCGCGAGCCGCTGTGCGCGCGCCGCGGCCTCGGCCACCGCCTCCGGCGCGCAACACGCCGCGATAGCCTCCAGTTGCAGGGTGCCCACGGGCCAGTGCGCGCGCCGCGCGGTCAGTCGGGCCAACACGTCCGGGGCGCCTAGCGCGTAGCCCACCCGCAGGCCGGCCAGCGACCAAGTCTTGGTGAGGCTGCGCAGCACCACCACGTCAGGCAAGGCGTCACCGGCCAGCGACTCGGTCTCACCCGGAACCGAGTCGGCGAACGCCTCGTCGACCACCACGACGCGGCCCGGCCGGCGCAGCGCGAGGATCTGGTCGCGGGGATGCAGCACCGAGGTGGGGTTGGTCGGGTTGCCCACCACCACTAGGTCGGCGTCGTCGGGCACTTCGGCATCGGCGAGCTGAAACGGCGGTGGCAATACGACATGGTGCATCGGCACCCCCGCCGCGGTCAGTGCCACATCGGGCTCGGTGAACGACGGCGCGATGAGCGCCGCCCGCCTGGGCCGCAGGTTGCTCAACAAGGCGAAACCTTCTGCTGCGCCGGCCAGCAGCGCCACGTCGTCGCGGGCGCGGCCATGGCGGGTAGCCACGGCATCCCGGGCGGCGTGTTCGTCGCGGGCACTCGGGTAACGGGCCAGGTCCGGTAGCCGGGCGGCCAGCCGCTGCACGAGCCAGGCAGGCGGTTGCCGGTGCCGGACGTTGACGGCGAAATCCAGCATGCCCGGCTCGGCCGCCTGATCACCGTGATACCGCGCTCCCCGCGGCGCAATCGAGGCACCGGAGTCCAGACTCGCCACGGGTCAAACAGTAGTGGCCCGCGCTGTCGACCAGCTATCCGGAGCAGCTGACGCGACCGCCCGGCCGTCAAGGACAATGAGGATGTGACAGATACGGTCTTGGCTGAATCGGGGTGCCCGCCTTCTCCGGAGGCTCGCCCGCAGTTGGTGATCTTCGACCTCGACGGCACCCTCACCGATTCCGCGGACGGCATCGTCTCCAGCTTCCGCCATGCGCTGCGCCAGGTCGGCGCCGCTGTGCCCGACGGTGACGTGGCCGCCTGGATCGTCGGTCCGCCGATGCACCACACGCTGGCGTCGATGGGTCTGGGTGAGCACACCGAGGCTGCGATCGCCGCCTACCGCGCCGACTACAGCACCCGCGGGTGGATGGTGAACAGTGTTTTTGACGGCATCGAGCCGCTGCTGGCCGACTTGCGCGCTGCCGGCGTGCGACTGGCCGTGGCGACGTCGAAGGCCGAGCCGACCGCGCAACGCATCCTGGCCCGCTTCGGGCTCGACGAGCACTTCGAGGTCGTCGCCGGCGCCAGCGTCGATGGCTCGCGCAGCAGCAAAACCGACGTGCTGGCGCATGCCCTGGCGCAGTTGCAGCCGCTGCCCCAGCGGGTGGTTATGGTCGGCGACCGCTGGCATGACGTGGAAGGAGCGGCCGCCCACGGCATCGACACCGTGGTGGTCGGCTGGGGATACGGGCAAGCCGACTTCACGGGCCATAGCGCGCCGGCGGTGACACACGTCGCGACCGTCGCCGAACTGCGGAGGGCGTTGGGTGTCTGAATTCGATCGC
>NZ_DASRBZ010000421.1:0-4981 GCF_035653355.1 Mycobacterium sp.
TCATCCATCCCAAAGACGCCGGCGGCGTGCTGATCGAGTTGGTCGAGCCGGCCGCCGAATCAGCTTAACTACTCAGCCCGGTTGCCCGGCTGCTCCTCGGGCCGCTTAGCCCGCATGGGTCGCCGGGCTATGACCACTTACGGGTTGGCCCGCGTGTTGCGCGGTTTGTCCAGCATGGCGTGTGCCAGTGCCGTCGGTCGTCGACACCGGACTGCGGCGAATCAGCGGGCCAGACCACTACATGCGCTGTGCCAGAACGGATTTCGTGATCACAGCCGGGGCACCGGTAGGTCTTGGTGGTTCGGGCAGCGGCGACCGGGCGCACCTCGTATTCGTAGCCATCCGGTCCCGTTTCGAGCCGCCGCGGCACCGGCAACGACTGCACGGGCGGCTGCCGACGTGGCGGCGTGCGACGCGGAGCCATGTGCCCAGTGTAGTGAGCGAACTCAAAATAGCCGGTACTCGCTACTGTCCAGCCCGCGCATCTTGTCGTAATCCAGAGTGACACAACGGATTCCGCGATCGATCGCAAGAGTACGCGCCTGCGGCTTGATCTGTTGAGCAGCCAGCACTCCGCTGACCGGGGCCAGCACCGTGTCACGGTTGAGTAATTCCAGATAGCGGGTCAACTGCTCGACACCGTCGATCTCGCCTCGGCGTTTGATCTCGACGGCGACCGCGCGGCCCTGCTCGTCTCGGCACAACAAGTCGACCGGGCCGATCGCCGTCATGTACTCGCGGCGAATCAGCGTATATCCGGGCCCGAGCATTTCGATGTGCTCCGCGAGCAACGCCTGTAGATGGGCCTCCACACCGTCTTTGACCAGCCCGGGGTCTAGGCCAAGCTCATGGCTGGAGTCGTGTTCGATGGCTTCGATGGTGATACGCAGCTGCTCGCCGGCCTTGTTCTGCACCACCCACACCGGTAGCGGCCCGTCACGTTCCTCGGTGACCCAGCACGGCGGGCTCATCCAATTGAGCGGCTTGTAGGCCCGGTCGTCCGCGTGCACACTCACCGATCCATCGGCTTTGAACAGCAGTAATCTTCTCGCGGACGGCAAATGCGCGGTGAGCCGGCCCAGATAGTCGACGGTGCATTGAGCGATCACGAGGCGCACGTGAGTCACCTTAGAGTCACGACGGCGGACAAATTAGGCTGACGCCACCATGATGGCCAAGCAAACGCTGGCGCAACGCCTGGGCCGTCTGCTGGAGCGACTCACCCGGCAGAGCGGCCGGCTACCGGAAACCCCGGAGTACGGCTCGTGGCTGCTAGGGCGGGTTTCGGAGAGTCAGCGCCGCCGACGGATTCGGATTCAGGTCATTCTCACCGTCTTGATCGTGGCGGTGAACCTGATCGGTATCGGCGTCGACCTTTTGCTACTGGCGGTGGCTTTCCCGGTACCCAGCGTCTTCAGCGATGCACCGGCGTGGCTCACCTTCGCGGTCGCACCGGCCTACATCGTGGTGGCTCTGGTGATCGGGATCTTCTGGATCACCCGGCGAACTGTAAATGCGCTGCGGTGGGCAATCGAAGAACGCACACCAAACCACGACGACCAACGCAATACCTTTCTGGCGCCGTGGCGGCTCGCGCTCGTCACCCTGGTCCTGTGGGGATTCGGGGCCGCGTTGTGCACCACCCTGTACGGCCTTGTCAATAGCTGGTTCATCCCGCAGGTGCTGTTCTCGACAAGCTTTTGCGGCGTTTTGGTCGCGACCGGCTGCTACATGCTCGCGGAGTTCGCGTTGCGCCCGGTGGCGGCGCAGGCACTCGAGGCTGGTCGACCGCCACGAAGGCTCGCTCCCGGGATCATGGGCCGAACCATGGTCGTGTGGATGTTAGGTTCCGGTGTGCCCGTCGTGGGCATCGCACTGACGGCGATCTTCGCGCTGCTGCTGCGGAACCTGAGCGAGACCCAGTTCGGGGTAGCGGTGGTGATGCTGGCCGGGGCAACGCTGGTATTCGGATTCATCCTGATGTGGATTCTGTCGTGGCTGATCGCGACACCGGTAAGGGTGGTGCGCGCAGCGCTCAGGCGGGTCGAGCAGGGCGATTTCGATTGCAACTTGGTGGTATTCGACGGTACGGAACTCGGTGAACTGCAAAGTGGTTTCAATGCGATGGTCCATGGTTTGCGTGAACGGGAACGTCTGCGTGATCTTTTCGGGCGCCACGTCGGCCGGGAGGTCGCGGCAGCTGCCGAGCAAGAACGGCCGAAGCTAGGTGGCGAAGAGCGCCATGTTGCAGTGGTTTTCGTCGACATCGTCGGGTCGACGCAGTTGGTTACCAAACGGCCGGCCACCGAAATCGTCCAGTTGCTCAACCGGTTCTTCGCGGTGATCGTCGACGAAGTAGACCGTCATTGTGGTCTTGTGAACAAATTCGAGGGCGACGCTGTGCTGGCCGTTTTCGGCGCGCCAAACCGGCTGGAGCACCCGGAGGACGAGGCGCTCGCTGCCGCGCGGGCCATCGCCGATCGGCTGGAGCGCGAGGTGCCGGAGTGCCAGGCCGGGATCGGGGTCGCGGCAGGAGAGGTCGTCGCGGGCAATGTCGGCGCGAAGGAACGGTTCGAATACACCGTGATCGGTGAACCCGTCAACGAAGCGGCTCGGCTGTGCGAACTGGCGAAGTCTGAGCCGGCCCGGTTGATGGCGTCGTCGGAGACGGTCGATGCTGCGAGCGAAAACGAGCGTGCCCATTGGTGTTTGGGTGACACGGTGACGCTGCGGGGCCATGACGAACCAATCCGGGTGGCCTTGCCCGGGTAGACGTCTCAGGGATAGACCCGTTATCCGGTCCGACGACGATGTCGCATTTCCGCCAGTGATGTCGGTGGCCAGGTGTAATTGTCGAAACGTGCATGACGACTTCGACCGCTGCTACCGCGCCGTTCAGTCCAGAGACGCCCGGTTCGACGGTTGGTTTGTCACCGCAGTGCGGACCACCGGGATATATTGCCGACCCAGCTGCCCTGCCCGTACCCCGTTCGCCGACAACGTCCGGTTCTATCCCACCGCGGCGGCCGCGCAACAGGACGGTTTCCGGCCCTGCAAACGATGCCGCCCCGACGCCTCCCCCGGTTCTCCGGAATGGAACGTGCGCGGCGACGTCGTCGCGCGCACCATGCGCCTTATCGCTGACGGCACCGTGGACCGCGACGGCGTCGGCGGGCTCGCCCGCCGGATCGGATACACCACTCGCCAGCTGGAGCGGCTGCTGCAGGCCGAAGTCGGTGCCGGCCCGCTCGCATTGGCTCGCGCCCAGCGGACACAGACGGCCCGGGTGCTCATCGAGACGACGGCGCTGCCGCTGAGCGACGTCGCCTTTGCAGCTGGATTTTCCAGCATCCGCCAGTTCAACGACACGATCCGCACGGTCTGCGGCACCACCCCGACAGCGTTGCGTAGCCGGGCGCTGGGCCGAAGCGGTTCCGAGGTTGCCTTTCCCGGCACCGTGTCGCTGCGGCTGCCCGTCCGAACGCCGTTTGCCTATGAGGGCGCGTTCGGCCATCTGGCCGCCAGCGCGGTGCCCGGTTGTGAGGAGGTCCGCGATGGCGCGTACCGACGCACGTTGCGGCTGCCGAACGGCAACGGCATCGCGAGCCTAAAGCCCGCACCAGACCATGTCCGTTGCCTGCTGCTTCTCGACGACTTCCGCGACATGGCAACCGCGATCGCCCGCTGCCGGCGCCTTTTGGACCTCGATGCCGACCCCGAAGCCGTCATCGAAGCGCTGGAGGGTGATTCCAGTTTGGGGCCTCTTGTGGCCAAAGCGCCCGGGCAGCGGATTGCGCGGACTGTGGACGAGGCCGAGCTGGCGGTGCGCGTCGTGCTGGGCCAACAGGTATCGACTAAGGCCGCGCGCACCCACGCGGCCAGGCTGGTCGCGGCCTACGGGACACCTGTCTGCGACGCGCACGGCGGGTTGACGCACACGTTTCCGTCCATCGAGCAGCTTTCCGAAATCGAGCCTGCCCATGTGGCGGTCCCGAAGGCACGCCGGCGGACGTTGGCCGCGCTGATCAGCGCGCTCGCTGATGGGAGCGTTGTCCTCGACGCCGGCTGCGACTGGGAACGCGCGCGGCCGCAGTTGCTGGCGTTGCCTGGAATCGGCCCCTGGAGCGCGGAAGTCATTGCCATGCGCGGCCTCGGCGATCCAGACGCCTTCCCCGTCGGGGACCTTGGTCTTCGCCTGGCAGCCAAACAGCTCGGCTTGCCCGTGGAGAGAAGGGTACTAACCGCACGAAGCCACCGTTGGCGACCGTGGCGCTCCTACGCCACTCAGCATCTGTGGGCCTCGCTCGATCACCCCGTGAACCACTGGCCGGCACAGGAGACCGGATGATCCGTTACCGCACCATCGACAGTCCGATAGGCCCGCTGACATTGGCTGGCGAAGGATCGGTTCTGACTCACTTGCGCATGGTCGACCAGACCTACGAGCCCAGTCGCGCTAACTGGGTGCCCGATGATCGGGGGTTTCCGGACGCCGTCGATCAGCTACAGGCGTACTTCGCGGGCCAGCGCATCGCTTTTGACCTCGAGCTCGATTTGCGTGGCTCGCAATTCCAGCAGCGAGTATGGGAGGCGCTGCTGACAATCCCGTATGGGGAAACCAGGTCATACGGACAAATTGCCGAACAAATCGGCGCGCCGGGCGCCGCCCGCGCCGTTGGATTGGCCAATGGCCGAAACCCGATCGCCATTATTGTGCCCTGCCACAGGGTAATCGGCACCAGCGGCGGTCTTACCGGATACGGCGGCGGACTCGACCGGAAACGAACATTGCTTGAATTAGAAAGACGCGGAATGTCAACGAATATGACGCTATTCGACTAATTCTGGGTAAATGAAAAGCACCCCCTTTTGGTGGGGGTGCTTTTGTGTGTTCGGCGGTGTCCTACTTTTCCACCCGGGGTGGGTAGTATCATCGGCGCTGGCAGGCTTAGCTTCCGGGTTCGGGATGGGTCCGGGCGTT
>NZ_DASRBZ010000422.1:0-3486 GCF_035653355.1 Mycobacterium sp.
GTCCAGGCCGGCTTGCGCACCGACTACCTGTTCCGACTGGCCAACCAGCGTGGCGGCATCGTGCTCGGTACCGGTGACCTCTCCGAGCTGGCGCTGGGCTGGTCGACATACGGTGTCGGAGATCAGATGTCGCACTACAACATCAACGGCGGCATCCCCAAAACCTTGATCCAGCACCTGATCCGCTGGGTGATCTCCTCCGGCCAGTTCGACGACGAGGTGTGTGCCACGCTGCAGTCTGTGCTCGACACGGAGATCACCCCCGAACTGGTGCCCAGCGGCGAAGAAGAGGAGATCCAGAGCAGCGAGGCAAAGGTCGGCCCGTATGTGCTGCAAGACTTTTCGCTATTCCAGGTGTTGCGATTCGGGTTCCGCCCCTCCAAGATCGCGTTTCTGGCCTACCATGCGTGGAGCGACCCGAACCGCGGCAACTGGCCGCCGGGTTTCCCCGAGGACAAGCGGCCGTCGTACTCGCTGCACGAGATCAGGCACTGGCTAAAGGTTTTCGTGCAGAGGTTCTACTCGTTCAGCCAGTTCAAGCGATCCGCCCTACCTAACGGCCCGAAGGTATCTCATGGTGGGGCATTGTCTCCGCGCGGCGACTGGCGCGCTCCATCGGACATGTCGGCGCGGACCTGGCTAGACGAGATCGAGCGCGGGATACCCGAGAAGTAGCGACAACCGCATTCGTTTCGCTCTACCCTTGACCAGTGGCCGCAGTCGGCGACCCGTACCTGGAAGCTGGAGCAATGGACAGGTTCGCACACGGCGTAATAGCCGTGGCGTGGCGCGCACTGGCTACGTCGACCGCGCTCGCGGCCATGGCCGTGTCTCCGCTGACCGGCTCTGCCATCGCGGAACCGCCAGCCACTCAGGTGATCACGGTGGTCGCTGTCGGCCCGAACGGGCAACCGATCAACGGCTACCACGAGACGCCGTCACCAGGCAACGTCACTACCGTCACCGACTGCAACACGCCGTCGCCGTCGGCTGTCAGCGACGACATCTACTCGTGCTCACCGAGCGCCGCGGATGCCGGCACCTGTTGGCCATCGACCGCCGGATCGCTGTTGTGCATCGACGATCCGTGGGATCAACGCCTGCACCGGGTGACCTATGGCGGTCAACTGCCCCAGGTACAGCCTCCTGCGGTGCAGGACCCGTTCGCCTTGGTTCTCGACGACGGCAGCCGCTGCCAGCTTCGCAACGGCGGCGCATGGGGTGGGCGCGATGACGGCTACGTCGGCGTGTACGGCTGCGGCGGCGCCAACTCGAACCTGGCGGTGCTGTGGCTGCCAAGCCAGGGTGCGGGCGCCTGCCTGGATCGCTCGTCCCCGACGTGGACGGTCAAAGTCGGGCAACTCGGTGCACCCAACGAACACTTCCCCCCGCCGCAGAGCCGTGGGGTGACGACTGTGTGGTTCGCCGGCAATGCCACGCCCGCGTGACCACGGGTCAATACCTATTGCGGCCCAAGGGCTGATCAGCTATCACCCATGGTTTGCGCACGGTTGCTTGGGCGCCAACGCCAAGATGATCGGACGGGCGAAACCGGTTGTGCTGACCGGAAACGCCCTATTGGAGTTCGACAAGAACGTGATTCCCCAACAGGCGTCGGGCAACAGGTAGGTGTGGGAGTACATACCCCAGGTACCGCCGTCCTTGGACAGCATCGGGAATCCACTGACTGAGCCGGGGTCGCCCGGCGGCGTGATCATCCACGCCAGTCCCTGGCACGTGCCGCAATCCGGCCCGATGCCCTGCCCGTTGTGCGTCAGCTGCAGGGCGGGCCATATCGCAGGCGCACTGTTGAAGCCGAGGTTGGCGGCGGTGAAGGCGGCCATGTCGGAGATCGTCGATACAAGTCCGCCACCGCCGGCGTATGCGTTGACGTTGTTCCAGTAACAGGGGGTGGCAACGCCGGCGCCGCAGGTCGGTTGAGCCATCGCGGGTGTGGGCGGAATCGGCTCCAGCACGGTGTTGGGCATTCCGAGTGGACCAGTCACCAGGTCGCCGACGAGTTTGGCGAAGTTCGGTACATCCGTGCCAGACGGCGCGTAGCGGTCGGCCAAGCTGGTGCCCAGCAGGGCGAACCCCCAGTTGGAGTACAAGTAGGCCGTGCCGGGCGTGTTGCGCAACGCGTCGCACGGCTGTTGCCACCCAGCGGTGAAACTCTGGTAGAGATCCGTGCTGCTGTAGTTCGCGTGCCCTTGCGGATTGGTCTGGCTCCAGGTCAGGTTTTTGGGATTTTCTTGCAACCCCGAATTGTGAGTCGCGAGCTCCCGCAGCGTAATTGGCGACGCGTTGGCGTTTCCGCAGCTACTCTTCGGTGCAACGTAGGGCTGCGGCAAGAACGACTGCAGGGTGTCGTCGAGCTGCACCACACCCCGTAACGACAGCTCGGCCAGCGCGGCCGCGGTGAACACCTTGGTTTCCGAGCCGAGTTCGTAGACGGTGTCCGAGGTTGTGGCTGCGGTCCCGTCGACGGCGGTGACGCCGCAGTTGATGATCGCAATGCTCGGTGCCGACGGATTGTTCGGCGAAGGGGACACCACGGCCAGCGACACTCCCGGCGTGATGGATCTCGGGTGCCGCCCTAGGAATCTCTGAACGTTGGACTGCACAACCGGAAGGATCGCCTGGGCGGCAGGAGTGGCGGCGCGGCACTGCTGCGCCGGGTTCGGCTGGCCGTACGCGCTCGGATACCCGATGGCGGTTGGCACTGCGAGCGCCGCGATCAGCAGCAGCGCTTGACGGCGCTTGCCGCGCCGGGCGTGGAATCCGTCCATCCACGCAACCGTAAATATTGCGACTCCCTTCCCCGCAGCAACTGGGCGATCGTTGCCGGAGCGTTACGGGACGCCGCTACAAGCGACCATCGACCCGCAGCTCGGGATGCACCCAGTTCGGGGATCGCCTCTCGACAAAGGCTAGGAATCCCTCGACGGCTTCGGCGCTTTCGATGCTGGCCTCCATCCCGATCCGGTCGTAGAGGCCCATATAGTTGTCCAGGCTGGCCTTCACGATGCGGCGTGCTCCGGGCGCGGTCCGGCAACACTGGGCCAGCACCTCACGTGCCGTGTCCATCAGCTGCTGGTGCGGCACCATCCGCGCCACCATGCCCCACTCGACGGCCTCTGCCGCGGTCAGCGTCCGCCCGGTGAACATGAGATCTCGCGTGCGGACCGGCCCCACGATGCGCGCCAGCATCTGGCTGTAATAGGTGTCGGCGATACCCCGATACAACTCCGGAACGCGAAAGGTCGCCCGGTCGCTGACCACCGCCACATCGCTGCACATCGCGATCTGCAGACCGCCGCCCTGGCACAGACCGTTGACCGCGGACACCACCGGCTTGGCCGACTTTCGCAGCGTGTCGAACGGCGTCACATCCATCGACAGCGCCGACCCGAATTGCATCCAGTTGTCGTTACCGCTCTCTGGCGGCGACCCGCTGCGCCCGGCTTCGCCGCGCTGGCGATCGCC
>NZ_DASRBZ010000423.1:0-12650 GCF_035653355.1 Mycobacterium sp.
CGTCCCAGTTCTTCGAGCCAACTGTCTGCAGCGCCGCGGTATCCAATTGTGGGTGCTTACCATCAGCTCGATCGTCTGGCGCACCGCCTGCATCAGACGGTCGTCCGGATCTGGCGCCAGAATCCGGCCGTCTCTAATGACGTTGTCTACGACGATGATTGAGCCCGGTTGCGTCAGCCTCACCGCCCACTCCACATACGCGACGTTGTTCTCCTTGTCGGCGTCGATGAACACCAAATCGAACGGTCCGCCGGTCACCGTGGGGAGGGAATCCAGCGCGGCGCCGACAATCACGTCCACGCGGTCGGCGACGCCGGCACGCTGCAGGTTGGTCCGCGCCACCTCGGCGTGCTTCGGCTCATATTCCAGCGTCACCACCCGGCCCTCCGGTCCCGCCCCGCGCGCCAGCCAGATGGTGCTGAAGCCACCTAGCGTCCCGATCTCGAGGATGCGGCGCGCCCTCATCGCGGCGGCCAGCAAGCACAAGAACTTTCCCTGTTGCGCCGACACGGCGATGGACGGCAAGCCGGCCGCGGCGCTGGCTTCCAACGCCGCCGACAGCGCGGGATCATCGCCAACCAGTGTGCTGTCCAGAAACGCGTCGACGTCGCGAGGGCTGGGTGCCTGACTCATAGCTGTCAACATAGCCGGGCGCCGATGCACGAAGCGGAGAGACGGCGTGGATTCGCGGCGCAACGCCAGCCCACGGGCTCTTTACTACATACCCCTATGGGGTATATGCTACGAGGCGCAATACCGCCGGATTCCGACCTCGGGATCCCGACCAGATAGGGGTGACGCAAATGGCGAACTACGAGCAGGGCGCAGTGCTGACCTGTGGCCACGAGGGCTGCGGGTGCCGCGTTCGCATCGAGGTCGAATGTCACTGCGGTGACGCGGGCCAGGCATACCGCTGCACCTGCGGCGACGAATTGGTGGCCGTCGGCTAGCCGGCGTGGCGCGGTGGAGCCGGTAACAGACCATCAGCGTCCAAACGTGCGGCCGACCAAATTGACATCGGCCGTCAGCTCCGGCTCCACCGCCGAAACACCCACTGCCACAGCGTAATTTCCATCCTCAATGCGCCAGCTGCCGACGCTGCCGTCGTAGCGGGCGAGCACCCGCGGATCCGCCTCGATTGTGACCGTGCACGACTCACCCGGCCCGAGTTCGACACGCTCGAATCCCAGTAACCGCAACCGTTGCCCATCGGGTGCGGCCGTCAGGTAGAGCTGTGGGACGTCCGCGCCGGCACGCTCGCCGGTATTGACGACAGTGAGGCTGGCCGTGACGGTGTCGCCGCCGCTGACAGTGAGGTCGCGGTACTCAAATGTGGTGTAGGACAGGCCATGACCGAACGCGAACATCGGACTGTGGCCCTGTTTCGCGAACCACCGGTAGCCGACCTCAGCTCCTTCGGTATAGCGGATTGTGATCGGCGTTCCCCATGGAGCGCCGAGACCGGGTAGCTCGGGCCGCGGCGTCTGGCTCAGATCCAGCGGGAACGTGATGGGCAGCCGGCCGGACGGATTGACCGTGCCGAGCAGAACCTCGGCGATCGCTTGGCCGCCAGCCTGCCCCGGATACCAGGCTTGCAGGATCGCGTTCACTTTGTCCCGCCATGGCATGGCAACCGGGTTGCCGGTTTCCAGCACCACCACCGTGTTGGGCTGTGCCTCAGCGACAGCGGCGATCACCGCGTCCTGCCCCCATGGCAAAGACAAGTCCGCATTGTCGAGGCCCTCTCCTTCGACTCGCACCGCGAACACAATGGCGACGTCGGCCCGGCGCGCCGCGAGCACCGACTCGGCTGGGCTGATGCCCGGGTCGAACTCGATAACTGTGCCTGGCAACATCTTTCGCAGCTCCGTGAGCGGCCTCGACGGCAGCAAGTAGAGGTTGCGCGCGCTGCCCATTACCCCGGGTGCGCCGATCGGAATGACTGCGGCGTAGCCTCCCGGCGGAACGACGGCGCTCGACCCGCAGCCGGTCGGCACACCGACCTGCGCGTAGCCGCCGATGACAACGATGCGCGCCGCGGCGTCCGGTTTCAACGGCAGCAACCCACCGTTTTGCAGCAGCACGATTCCCTGCCGGGCGATCTCCAGCGCAATCGCATTGTGTGCGGCCATATCCGGCGGCGGCACAGCGTCCCAGCGATCGGCGCCGACGGCGAATATCGAACGTAAGATCCGGCGCACCATATCGGACAGACGTTGTTGGGGCAGTTTACCGTCGGCGTAGGCGGCTTTGAGTTGGTCGGTGAATGCCTCCGCGCCCCACAGCAATCGGTCTATCTGTGCACCAGATTCCTGGTCTAGGCCCTTGAGCGCAAACTCCCAACTCGGCGTGGCGCCCCAGTCCGACATCACCCAACCGCGGTAAGCCCAAGCGACTTTCAGGACGTCGTTGAGCAAAACGTCATTGCCGCTTGCGTATTCGCCGTTGACCTGGTTATATGCCGTCATCACGGCGCCGGGCTGCGACCGTCCGATCGCGATTTCGAAAGCCAACAGATCGGATTCGCGATGGGCGTCCGTGTCAATGACCGCGTCGAGCCAATTGCGGTTGGTCTCGTTACAGTTCAGCGAATAGTGTTTGACCGTTGAGATGACGCCCTGTTGCTGGATGCCGGTGATCGACTCCGCAGCGATCGTCGCACTCAAAAGCGGGTCTTCGGAGAGGTATTCGAAGTTGCGGCCGTTGCGGGGGTCGCGGGCCAGATTGATCCCGCCCGCTAAAAGTACGTTGAATCCGCGGCTGCGGGCTTCCCGCCCGATCGCCGCGCCCGAGGCCCGCGCAAGTGCCGGGTTGAAGCTGGCGGCCAGCGCGAGCCCGGCCGGCAACGCGGTCGCGGTGTCTCCCGGGCGGTAGCCGGGGTTGGTGACGCCGAGGCTGGCATCGGTCATCAGCAGCGGCGGTACGCCGTGGCGCGGGATGCCCGGCACGTATCCGGCGCTCATCGGAACGTCGGCGGGGATGCGCTCGTCGCGCACGGGCAGCATCTCGTTGGCGCCCATCACACTGACCAGTAACGAGAACCGCTCGTCGTCGGTCATCTGCGCCTCGACCTCCCGCGCCCGGACGTCGGCCTCGGTGTCGATGGCGCCCAGCGCGGCTCCTACCTCGGTCACCTCGTCAACGTTAAGGCGCAGTGGTTACCGGACGCCCTCTTTGGCGTAAACGACCCGCAGCACATGCCCGAGCTCTGGTCCCATCACCAACTCAGCCAGCGCACACATGGTGTCGACGAATTCCGGTCCATGCGGCGGCTGCGCTTGGCAGAGGTGGTGCGCCACTTCGTGCAAGACCACCAGCTCACGCATCGCCCAGTCGGCGGTGTCGCGGTCGGGAACCGCGATAACGCCTGGGCCGTCGTGGTTTTCGTAGTGCGCTGCGCTGGCGGCGCGCCGCGAGCGAACTGTCAGCGGCGGCGTCGCCGGCCAGCGGCGCCGCACCGCCGGTAATGCGAGAACGTCATCGACGTAGCGCTGCACTGCCGCGACGGAGCCGAACCGCCCTTCGGGAGGGAGTGTCAGCTGTGTGCCGAAAAACTCGACGGCCAGCGAGCCGTGCTGGGCTGCGCGGTCGAACAACGTCCGCACGAAGTCCTCAGCTGCGTAAACCTTCGATCGCTGCTTGTCGCGCTCGGCAGTGCTCATTACTCCAGCGCGGCTCGCGCCGACGACAGCTCCGGGCTGTTGCCGAGCCGCGCCCGCCGACCGGCCCGGTCCCCTGCCCGCCGTGCGGCCGACGAATACCCGGCCGAGGCCCGATAGGCCTGCCACGTGCCGCGCGCCTTCGACGCGCTGCGGTAGTAATCGTGCAGCTCGATTTCCTTGTCCCGCAGGGCGATAGCGGTACCAGGTGGACGACCGCGGTCCTTTTTCGCCCCTTGCTGTGCCTGCTCGCGGGCCTCGGCCAACCGCTGACCCACTCGCGCTCCGAACGCCAGCTGAAAGTTCAGCCGAGCAGTGATCGTCGGCGTCGGCCGGTGCGCACCCGAGGCGATGTAGGCGTCCGATGCCCGCACCATTTGGACCACCAGGCTGGCATACAGAGCGTGGCTGACATCGATGTCCTCTGCGAACCCGTAGGCGTACACAAACGTCGAATTGGAGGCCACGTCGCAGCGCACGTCGTTGGCGTGGGCGATGACCACGAACAGCTGCACATAGGTGCGCAGCCCCTTGGTGCCGGCCGCTCCGATAGTGATGGTGCGCTGGATCGGGCTCTGGGCGCGGGTGCGCTTATCCGCATGCGAGCGGGCCACCGCCAAATCGATGGACGTCGCCGTGGCCAAGCGTTGTGCTGCCGCCATGAACGCCTCGGCCTCATACGAATTGTCGGTGCCTTCCGCCTGGCGCAGCAGGGCAGCGATACGCGCCAACATTTTGTCGTCAGTCATCAGCGCCGCTCCTTCTCATCGCTCCGCTCTGCATCGTCGCCAGCGCGGGTCATAGCGCCAAACTACGGGACCGCTCCGACATTTCCGTGCAGCGATTCACAGCCGAGCGTTGATCCAGCTGACCACGTCGTCGAGCACCTGGTCGCGCTCTGGCTCATTGAAGACCTCATGGTAGAGCCCCGGATAAACCTTCAGCTCGACGTCGGAACTGCCCACGCATTCGACCAGCTGACGGCTGCCGTCGACGCAGATCAGCCGATCCTCCGAGCCGTGCACGACCAACAGTGGCGCCGTCAACGCCGCAGCGCGCTGCGGCATGGTTTCACCCACCAGCAGTAGGGCGCGGGCAATGCCGGCCGGAACCTTGCCGTGGTGCACCAGCGGGTCGGTTTTGTAGGCGGTCACCACTGCCGGGTCGCGGGATATCGCGTCGACGTCGAGTTCCTGCACCGGCAGGCCCGGAGCAATCGCGCCGAGCGTCTTGGCGACGAACACCAACAGCGGCGACACGTCCGTATGCGCTGCCACGGCCGGGCCCGACAACACCATCAGGTCGTAGTTGTCCGGGCGCTCGACACCGTAGGCGAACACGATGCCACCGCCCATGCTGTGCCCCAACACGATGCATTTACAGCCGGGATGCTCTTTGGTGGCGATGCCTACCAGCGTGTCGAAGTCACCGGTGTACTCCGAGATGTCCTTTAGCAGCACCCGCTTGCCGCCCGACCGGCCATGCCCGCGGTGATCTAGCGCGTACGTGACTAGTCCGTCGGCGGCGAACCGCTGCGCGACGTGGTCGTAGCGACGGGCGTGCTCGCCAAGGCCGTGCGAGAGGACGACCACCGCTTTTGGTGTGGTGTCTGGTGTCCAGACGTCGTAGACGATGCGCACGCCGCCGACGCCGTCGAATGTCCGTTCCGTGCGGGTGGTAGGCATCAGAGGCAGCGTAGACCGCAGTGCCGGGTTCCTCATTGCGGCACGCATCGTCAACGGAAGCGGATGTCGGGCCGTCTGCGTAAGCTCGTGCGCGTGAGTGTGCTCACCGAAAGCCTTGAGAGCGGGGCCAGTGACTTTTCTGCGCAGGCTGAGCCGTATCGGCGGGAACTGCTCGCGCACTGTTATCGGATGACAGGGTCGCTGCACGACGCCGAGGATCTGGTTCAGGAAACGTATCTGCGCGCCTGGAAGGCCTACGACCGCTTCGAGGGCAAGTCCTCGGTGCGGACCTGGCTGCACCGCATCGCCACCAACACGTGCCTGACCGCGCTGGAGGGCCGGCAACGCCGGCCGCTGCCGACAGGCTTGGGAGCACCCAGCTCCGATCCCACCGCGGAACTGGTGGAGCGAACGGAGATTGCCTGGCTGGAGCCGCTGCCGGACACCATCAGCGATCCCTCGGAGATCGTCGGGTCGCGTGAATCGGTGCGGTTGGCGTTCATTGCAGCTCTGCAGCACCTGTCGCCGCGGCAGCGGGCTGTGCTGGTGCTGCGTGACGTGCTGCAGTGGAAGGCCGCGGAAGTGGCCGAGGCGATCGGTACCAGCACCGCGGCTGTCAACAGCCTGCTGCAACGGGCCCGCACGCAATTGGAGGCGGTTGGTCCCACTGCGGAGGATCGGCTTGCGGCGCCCGATTCGGCGGACGCACAGGATCGGTTGGCCCGCTACATCGCGGCGTTCGAGGCCTACGACGTCGACCGGCTGGTGGACTTGTTCACCGCCGAGGCGATCTGGGAGATGCCGCCGTTCGCCGGGTGGTACCAGGGTCCGCATTCGATCGCCACATTGGTACGCCAGCAATGCCCCGCCCAAGCCGCCGGCGATATGCGGCTGATTCCGTTGCTGGCTAACGGGCAACCGGCGGCCGCGATGTATATGCGCGACGGCGACCAGCATCTGCCGTTTCAGCTGCATGTCCTCGACATCACCGACACCGGTGTCATCCACGTCGTCGCGTTCCTGGACACTACCCTTTTCCCGAAATTTGGCCTGCCCGACCATCTCTAGCGCCGAGTGTGGACTTATGCCACGCGTTGGCGCAGGAAACGTTCATCAACGCCACATTCGGCGAGCCACGTGCATCCGGCTGCTTCCAGCGCAGCACAGGTGCGGGCCACCACGATTCCCGGGCGATACCGCAGCAGGTCACCGCTGACGTGCACCATCCGCCAACCCAGAGCGCCCAACTCGGCCTGCCGATCGATGTCAGCAGTCCGCCGCGCCGGATCAGTCCAGTGTTGCGGACCGTCGAACTCGATACCGACCTCCCACTCCTCATATCCCATGTCGATGCGGGCGAAGGGATTACCGAATCTGTCGCGCACTACGATCTGCGTAGTCGGTTTGGGTAGTCCAGCGCGGACAAGCAGAAGCCGCGTCCGGGTTTCCTGCGGAGACTCCGCACCACCGTCGATCAACTCCAGCACGCGCCGCAATTGAACGATGCCCCGCGATCCAGGATGGTCTTCGGCCGCGGATTCGATACTGGCGGCCCTGAGGCCCGTTGCATTGGCCAGCGCATCCAACCGAATGACCGCCGTAGTCAAGCCTTTTCGTCGTCCGAGGTCGAACGCTGTTCGAGCCGGTGTGGTGACCGGCATTCCCTGCACTACGCACGTCTCGTGGTCAAGGAGCTTCTCGCGGTGGACAACAATGCCGTCGACGTTGCATGCCTCGGGTCGGTTGAGCTCGGCCGGCAACCGCGGATCGATCCATCGCGAACCCAGCAACGCAGCCGCCGACAAGCCCGCGACCGTGGCGGTCCGCATGGACCACAGCCAGGCCGCAACGCCGCGTGTGACGGGAGTGAGCTCCTGTCCGTTCGGGATGTAGACATTGCGGTAGACCATCTGGTGTCGGCTTCGCAACGTGCGTCGGCTGACCCGGCCCGCTGCGAGTGCTTCGGTGCCGATGAACGGCCAGTCGTACTCCCCCATGTGCTGACCGTGTCAAGAACCTCCTACACCGCAAGTCGAATGTGGACTTCTGCTACGCCTTCTGTGGATAAACGTGCATCAATTCCACGCTCGACGGCCGAAAGTCCTAGAACAGGCGGCTGTCCGGTGGCGGCCCGGATACCGGCCGCACCAAACCGTGTCCAGTGATCAGCGGCAGATCCAGAGCCGACAGTAGACCCGGCGGCGCTTCGCACACCGCCGGAATCGCGTTGACCATCCGGGATGCGCCGGCTACCCGCGCGCCCAGGTCGTGGTCGTGGTCGTCGGCCAACTCAAGCTCGCAGCGCATACTCGGCGAGCCCTCGATCTCGACGCGGTAGACCCCCCGACCCGAAGCCCCACCGTAGCCGAGGGCGCGCGGCGAAATGGAGATATGCGGCTGTGGCCAGTCCGGAGCGATGTCGTCGTGCATGCGGGTGACGTGGTCGACGACGAAAATCGGCCTGTCCCCGACATATCCGGTCAAAGTCGAGCGCATCGCGGCAATCGTGCCGGCGGCGATATGGCCGGTCGGAGTGTCGAACGATTCCTCGGCGGGCGCGCGTTCAACGCTTTCGTCGATGCGGTCGATCTGCACCCCTAGTCCGGCGGCGAGCTGGTGCAGCACTGGGCCCCAGCCGAAGGTGAATACTCCCGGGTTGGCAGCGAACGGCGTGACCTCGGGCGGCTTGCCGAACCCGAGGATCTCGTACACCGCCGATTTGTCGGGATAGGTGGCGTAGTTGAAAATCTCGGTCACGCGTACGCTCTCGATAACCCGCGACACTCCCGAAAGCACTAGCGGCAGAACATCATTGGCGAATCCGGAGTCGATGCCGGTGGTGAAGAACGACGCGCCTCCCGCTTGCGCCGCCGCCCGCAGCGGTTCGGTGAACGCCGAGTCGACGGCGCCGGGGAAGACCAGCGGCACCACCGAGCACGACACCACGTTCTTGCCGGCTCGCAGGATCGACGCCATGTCCTCAACCGCCTCCAGCGGCCGCAGATTTGCCGCGGCGGCATAGAGCACGACGTCGGCGTCGCCGGTCAGCATCGGGCCAGGATCCTGCGTTGCCACCACGCCCACCGGCTCGGCGCCGCAGAGCTGTCCTGCGTCCAGACCGGCCTTGGCATCGCTGTGGACGATGAGATCGACCAACTCCAGCTGTGGGTGATCGATCACCCCGCGCAGCGCGATCAAGCCCATCGAGCCGGGACCCCAAACGCCCACTTTCCACATCACTGTGCTCCTAATATTAGGAATAAATCGCTAACATTTGGACGGATGGTAGGAAGGCGGCGATGGCTACGTCAACAGCAGACTCCGTACGCGTGAAATCACCGCCTACCCGTCGCGTGATGGATGTGCTTGCGGCCCTGGCCGACTCGTCGCAAGGCAAGACGTCAGCCGAGCTCGCCAAAAGCTGTGGCATCAGCACCTCGACTTGTGCGCTAGTGCTGGCCGAGCTGGAACGAGGTACATGGGTGACACGCCACGAGGATCGCCGCTACGCGCTGGGCAGCGGCCTGTTCGGAATCGTGCATGGCCTCAGAGCGCAATTCCCGTTGCTGGACCGCGGCCGCGAAGCGCTCGCCTTCATGCACACCACACTGGGGGCCGCCTGCTCGATATCGAAAATCGGCGGCCGGCAGCTGACGACGGTGGATGCCGTCGGCCACAGCACCGACGGCGAGCACGCCGTGGGGCAGCGCTTCCCGATCGACCCGCCGTTCGGGTTGGTGGCGATGGCTTGGCGCGACGACACCGCCGTCGAGGACTGGCTGCATCGAGTCACACCACGGCTCACCCGCGCCGACATTGCCGCGCATCGCCGCGTGCTCGCCGACATCCGCCACCGCGGCTACGGTGCCTGGCGATTCGACGATGCCCACGCCGCATTGCACGACCGGCTCGCCGCCGTCCTGGCATCGCTGCAGCCCACCGCACAGGTCACCCGTCAGCTCAGCACCTTGATGACGATGGTGACGCTGCGATCGGTGACGCACACACTCGAAACGGAGCTTCCATCAACCGAATTCGTCGTATTACCGATCTTCGGGCGCGACCGCCAGCCGGAGTACCAAATCGAAATACATCTGGGCGGCGCGCAAAAACTGACCCTCCCCAAACTCGACGCCGCCCTCAGAAAAGCACAAACTCTGCTGACATCAGCAAGCTGAACAGATTCGCACAAGAGTACGTAGCGCCCTATATGCCCAGGTAACCGCCCATTTCAGCGCCTCGATTGGAACACGTTCTGGCCGGTTCGCTAGTATCCCGGGCATGAAGACCAAGGGCGCAC
This sequence comes from Mycobacterium sp., assembly GCF_035653355.1. Classification (GTDB taxonomy): domain Bacteria; phylum Actinomycetota; class Actinomycetes; order Mycobacteriales; family Mycobacteriaceae; genus Mycobacterium. The sequence continues at coordinate 9,645 of NZ_DASRBZ010000423.1, forward strand.
TGCTGTGGGAGCTGAACTCGCCGTTTCGGGTCGACGAGATCGAGGTGGGTGATCCGGTTGACGACGAGGTCCAGATCCAGGTGCATGCCGCCGGCATGTGCCACTCCGACTACCACCTGACCACGGGAGCCACTCCGATCGGCTTGCCGGCACTCGGTGGGCACGAGGGCGCCGGCGTAGTCACCAAGGTCGGCAAGGGCGTCACCGGAATCAGTGAAGGCGACCACGTCATCCTGGCGTTCATCCCAGCCTGTGGCGAGTGTCCGCCGTGCCTGAAGGGTTTCCGGTCGCTCTGTGACCGGGGTGCGGTGTTGCTCGGCGGCAAGGCGATTGCCGACGGCACCTGCCGCGTCAAGGCCGGGTCGCATGACGTCTCGCCGATGAACCTGCTCGGCACCTTCGCGCCCTACATGACGGTGCACAAGGATTCGGTCGTCAAGATCGACCCGAGTGTGCCGTTCGAATCGGCCGCGATCATGGGTTGCGCGGTGCCGACCGGATTCGGCTCGGCGACCAACGTCGCCGAGGTCCAGCCCGGTGACACCGTCGCGATCATCGGCGTCGGCGGCATCGGGATGAGCGCGCTGCAGGGCGCGGTGTTGTCCGGCGCCAAGCACGTCATCGCGATCGACCCCATCGATTTCAAGCGTGAGCAAGCCGTGAAGTTCGGCGCCACCCACGTCTACGAGTCGATGGCTGCCGCGATTGCGCCGATGATGGACCTGACCTACGGGTTGATGGCCGACAAGACGATCATCGCGGTCGGCGAAATGCGCGGGGAATACATCGAGGAAGCGCTGACCCTGACCGCCAAGACCGGCACCTGCGTGGTGACCGGCATGGGGGCGATGACCGACGTCGACGTCAAGCTCAACCTGTTCTTGTTCGCGATGTTGCAAAAGACCTTGAAAGGCAACATCTTCGGTGGCGGAAGCTCACATGTCGAAACACCGCGACTGGTGGGACTGTACAAGTCGGGGCTGCTCAAGGTCGACGAGATGGTTACGAACACCTATCCGCTCGAAGACATCAACGAGGGCTATCAGGACATGCTGGACGGCAAGAACATCCGGGGCGTCATCCGCTACACCGACGCCGACTGGTAAAGCCACTCGGGCATGCCCAAGCGACTAGCCTGAGGCTATGTCTGCCACCGCGGAGATCCGGCGTGCGGCCGATCGGGCCGTCACCAAGACCTCCTGGCTGAATTCCAGGCACTCCTTTTCCTTCGCCGACCACTACGACCCCGCCAACACACACCACGGTTTACTACTGGTCAACAACGACGACATCGTCGCGCCCGGTACCGGCTTTGGCACCCACCCACACCGCGACATGGAGATCGTGACGTGGGTGCTGCAGGGAGCGCTGACTCACCGCGACTCGACCGGAAATCATGGTGTGACCTATCCCGGCCTGGCACAACGCATGTCGGCCGGCAGCGGCATTCTGCACTCGGAGAAGAACGACTCCGCCGCCGACCCAGTGCATTTCATCCAAATGTGGGTGATACCCGACCAGACCGGCATCACGCCCGGCTATCAGCAACACGAGGTCGACAACGAGCTGCTGACGAGTGGTTTGACGACCATCGCCTCAGGTATGCCCGGCCAGGACGCCGCCATCACAGTCCACAACCGCAATGCCGCGTTGCACGGGGCGCGACTGCGGCCCGGCGATGGCGTCGAGCTGCCGTCAGCGCCGTACCTGCATCTGTTCATCACATCCGGACTGGTTTCCGTCGAGGGTGTCGGCGACCTACAGGAAGGCGACGCGGTCCGGTTCACCGCATCCGACGGCCGACGGGTGACGGCAACCGAGCCGGCGGAGATTCTGGCTTGGGAAATGCACGCAAAACTTGGCGACTGAGGCGGTCCTCAACGCCGAACCCGGTCACGGCCAGTCACTGCCAGATAGATGGCGATAACGACAACGGCGACGATGACGCCGACCACAAACGGGATCATCGCCCAGCCGCGGTTGGCGTCGGTGTAACCGAGCCCGTAGGTCAGCCACGACCCCAAAAATGCGCCGGCGGCGCCCAGCACGCTTGTCATCACGATCCCGGGGTTGTGCTTCTCCGGCATCACCCGTCGGGTGAGCGCGCCGACAATCACGCCGACGATCACTGCGCTGACGACGGTGCTGACCATGGTGCCCTCCGCTCATCAGGCCTGCGACAAGTGCCCTTGCACGGGGATGCCCGCTTCCGGGTTTTGCCTAACTTGTCGCCGTGAGCACCGACACAGCAAGCCGCGACATAAGGTGAGCCCGACGAAGAGGAGTTGCCCATGTCTGACCTACAGCCCGACGAGAATGCCGGCGGCCCGGTGGCCGATGCGACAGGCGGGCACGGTCACCCGCAGCCGCGGCACGCCGCGTCCTCTGCGGACCGGCACGATCCGGGGCTCGCGGCGACACGAGAAGGCGCCCGGCACCGCGCTGCCGCCGGCGGGCGAGCGACACGGACCGTGCGGTTCTGGTTGGTGCCGATCGTCATCACCTTGGCGGTGCTGTCGGCCCTGGCCGCGTTGTATCTGGGCGGCATCTTGAATCCGATGAGCAGCCTGCGGCATTTCCCGATCGCGGTGGTCAACGAGGATGCCGGACCGGCGGGCGCGCGCATCGTCGATGGTGTGACGGCCGGATTAGACAAAAACCAATTCGACGTCCGCGTGCTCACCCGGCAAGAGGCCCTAGATGAACTGAATACCGCGCGGGTGTTCGGCATGGCCGTGATACCGCCGGACTTCTCCTCGAAGCTACGAGACCTTCCGCAAACCGCGATCAGCGCCGGTCCCGCTGTGCGGCCCGTGATCACGATCTCGACGAATCCACGAGCCGGAACACTGGGCGCCAGCATCGCCGCCCAAACCTTCTCCCGTGTGATGGCAGTGGTCAATACCCAGGTGGGACAACGGCTTACCGCGCAGGTCGCGCAGCAGACCGGCGGAGCACCGCTGGCAGGTGCGGTGTCGCTGCTATTGGCCAACCCCGTCGAAGTCC
>NZ_DASRBZ010000424.1:0-3302 GCF_035653355.1 Mycobacterium sp.
CCCGCGGAAGTTGACGGACTGTGAACCGATTCCTCACCTCGATCGTCGCCTGGCTGCGCGCCGGCTATCCAGAAGGCGTGCCGCCGACCGACTACTTTCCGCTATTGGCTCTGCTGTCACGACGGCTGACCAATGACGAAGTCAAGGCCGTCGCCCATGAACTGATGCAGCGCGGCGATTTCGACCACATCGACATCGGCGCGACGATCACCCAGTTCACCGACGACCTGCCGGCGCCCGAGGACATCGAACGGGTGCGGGCACGGTTGGCTGCCAAGGGCTGGCCGCTCGATGACGTCCGCGAGGGCGAGGGCCGCGGATAGCCGTTCTGCGCGCAGTTGCCGTTTCGCCGGGCTCAGCGGCGACGTCTCTGCTGCCCGCGTTGGAAGGCGTTCTCGCCGGCCGCGAACCCGCGCTTGTCCCCGTGCGCTCCGGTGAGACGTTGCCTGCGTTGCGGATAGGCGAGGAGATCGACGACGATATCGCGCTGGTGGTGACGACGTCGGGAACCACCGGTGCACCCAAGGGTGCGATGCTGACCGCCGCCGCGTTAACCGCCAGCGCAAAGGCCACGCACGCCCGTCTGGGCGGCCCCGGCCGTTGGCTGCTGGCCCTGCCGCCGTATCACATCGCCGGCGTGCAGGTGCTGGTGCGAAGCGTCCTGGCCGGCACGGTTCCCGTCGAGATGGATGTCTCTGCGGGTTTCGATGTCGCCGAATTGCCCAGTGCAGTAGGGCATTTGGGGTCGGGCCGGCGATACGCATCGTTAGTGGCTGCCCAGTTGGCCAAGGCGCTGACCGACCCCGAAGCGACCGATGCGCTGGCCGAATTGGATGCCGTGCTGATCGGCGGTGGCCCGGCGCCGAAATCGGTGCTGGAAGCTGCTGCTGCAGCGGGAATTTCGGTGGTGCGCACCTACGGGATGAGCGAGACCGCGGGTGGCTGTGTCTACGACGGCGTCCCGCTCGAGGAGGTGCGACTGCGCATCGGTGCTGACGGGCGCATCGTGGTCGGCGGCGCGACGCTGGCTCGCGGATACCGCAACCCGGTCGATCCCGACCCGTTTGCCGAGCCGGGCTGGTTTTACACCAACGACGTTGGTGCACTGGATGACTCAGGGCGGCTCAGCGTGCTGGGCAGGATCGATGAGGCGATCAGCACTGGTGGATTGACGGTGCTTCCACAACCCGTGGAGGCTGCCTTGCTGACCCATCCGGCGGTGCGCGACTGTGCGGTCTTCGGCGTGGACGACGAGCGGCTGGGACAACGGGTCGTCGCTGCGGTCGTGCCGCGGCGAGGGTGCACCGCGCCGACGCTGGACGGGCTGCGCACGCATGTCGCGCGGACGCTCGACGTCACCGCGGCACCACGCGAGCTGCATATCGTCGATGCGCTGCCGATGCGCGGTATCGGGAAGGTGGATCGGCAAGCATTGGCCCGCCGGTTCGGCGGGCGCAGCTGACCCTGATCGGCTAGAAAGCAAGGTCAGACTCTCCGGATAGCGGTCGATGAGAGAAGGGGCGTGCGCTGGACCTGAGGAAGCTCTCGCTGATCGGGCAGCGATTCGAGAGCTGGCGTGTTGGCGAGGCAGCGATTAGCTGCTTGGTCGTGGTCGTGCTGATCATCGGCGTGGTGTGGAGCTTGCCCGATGCTGCATTCAAGCGGCGGCTGATGCCGGTGCTGCAGCCGGTCGCGTCGGCGGCTGGTCTAGAGCAGAACTGGCGGATGTACGCCCCGGAACCGCTGCGGCGCCTTGAGTACGTCGAGGTGCGTGTCACCATGGCCGATGGCGCGCAACGGGCGTGGACGAATCCGCGCGGTGACCGTGTGGTGGGGGCGTTTTCGTGGTATCGCTGGCAGAAGGCCAAGGAGAACTTAGTACGCCAGCCCACTAGTCGAGTTGGCTTGGCGCACTGGGTTGTTCACCGGCTCACCGGTCGCGATGAGCACGTGGTACGAGTGCAGATAATTTTGCGCACCGAATTGCTCCCGCCGCCCGGCGCCGATGGCCCGCGCACCATCGGCGAGGAAATCCTTTACGACGAGACCTTGACCGGCAAGCGATGAGCGCACATGAAAGCCACCAGCAGCCGTGGGTGGCCGCAGTCGAAAGCTGGCGGACATTTTGGTTCCGCTCGCAACCTGCCTACACCCTCGGTCTGGTCAGGATTGCGTTCGCCGCGGTGGCGCTGGGCTGGACGGTCTCATTGCTACCCGATCTGGATGAGTTGTTCGGGCCGCACGGAATCGCGCCGCAGCAGCCCGGGGGAAGTTTTCAGTGGGGCCTTTTCGCGATCTGGAACAGTGACCGCGCGCTGCTTATCGGATGGGCCGTGCTGCTGGTTTCTTCGCTGGCGCTGATGATCGGATGGCACAGCCGATTGGCCGCACTCGGCGTGTTTGTGCTCATATTGTCCTTCGAACACCGCAACCCGTGGGTATGGAACTCCGGCGATCTCCTTGTGCGGCTTGAGGCGTTGTTCCTTGCGCTTTCACCGTGCGGCGCGGCGTTGTCGCTCGACCAGCGACGCCGCACTGGGATCTTCTGGTCGGCGCAGCAGCGCCCACAGTGGCCGGTTCGATTGATGCAACTGCAGTTGTCGCTGATCTATTTGGCGTCGGCGCTGAGCAAGGTCAACGGCAGCGCCTGGCCTGAGGGCACTGCCGTGTCCTACGCGCTGCGACTGCAAGACATGCTGCTGATTCCCACGCCGCATTGGTTCGCCAACAACGCGCTGCTGATGAACGCCGTGACCTGGGGAACGCTTGCCGTTGAGCTGTCTGTTGGAATCCTGGTGTGGAACAGGCGCTTACGGCCGTGGGTGCTGGCCGCGGGCGTGGTCATGCACACGATGATCATGATTGCGATCGCCGTGGGTTTTTTCAGCGTGGCGATGTTCGTGCTTTATCTCGCGTTTGTTCAGCCCGAGACTGCGCAACGACTTCCGCGCAGCATCAAACAAATGGCAACGAAGCTGGCGATGCAGGTTCGTGGGCGATGGCGGCGTAGTCGATTACGCGGTAAGGAAACACCGAAAGAGGAAGGGGTCGTCCCCGCGGGCAGTTCCGCCAGTCGGGCGGATCACGGTGGCGAACCGGATGTGAACATCGCCGAGGAAAAGCCAACCCCGTAAGCGCCGGTGCGCCGGAATTAGTGGTGGAAGCCGCCGGTCGTGCCGCCACCAGTCGTGCCGCCGCCGGTCGTGCCGCCACCAGTCGTTCCACCACCAGTTGTGCCGCCGCCAGTGGTACCGCCAGTCGTGCCACCGCCAGTGGTACCGCCCGTGCCGCCTCCGGTTGTG
>NZ_DASRBZ010000425.1:0-12511 GCF_035653355.1 Mycobacterium sp.
TTCCCAGCACGTTCGCCACGTCGGCGAACGGCACCCCGAATCCGTCATGCAGCACAAACGCGACCCGTTGGTCGGGGCTGAGCCGCTCGAGGACAACCATCGCCGCGTAGCGAGCGTCCTCGTTGGCGACCACCGTCGACAGCGGATCGGCATCGTCGAAACCGGTCACTATCGGTTCTGGAAGCCATTGGCCAACATAGGTTTCCCGGCGGTGCACGGCCGAGCGCAACCGGTCAAGGGCCAGCCGGCTCACCACCGTGGTCAGCCAGGCACGCAGGTCGCGGATGTCCGCGTCGTCGGTAGCGTTCCAGCGTAGCCACGCCTCCTGGACTATGTCTTCGGCGTCGGCCACCGTCCCGGTCAGCCGGTAGGCGACCGCCAGCAGATGCGGGCGCAACGCTTCGAACTCGTCTACCTGCTGAACGGAAGTCACCACCCGAGCGTAACGTTCGCGGGGATGACCTCAGACCTCTCTGCGAAGGCGAACCGCCATCTGTGGGGCCATTTCGCCCGGCACGGCGCGGGCGTCACCCCGCCGATAATCGCCCGCGGCGACGGCGTCACCATCTGGGACGACCGCGGCAAAAGCTACCTGGACGCCCTCTCGGCGCTGTTTGTGGTGCAGGTCGGGCACGGTCGCCAAGAACTTGCCGACACTGCCGCGCGGCAGGCCCGCACGCTGGCGTATTTCCCGCTGTGGTCGTACGCCACCCCGCCCGCCATCGAGCTCGCCGAGCGTCTCGCGGGCTACGCACCGGGCGATCTGAACCGGGTGTTTTTCACCAGCGGCGGCGGCGAGGCCGTCGAAACCGCGTGGAAACTGGCCAAGCAGTACTTCAAGCTCACCGGCAAACCCGGGAAATACAAAGTGATTTCGCGGGCGGTCGCCTACCACGGGACCCCGCAGGGCGCGCTGGCGCTGACCGGCGTGCCGAAGTACCAGGCGCCGTTCGAGCCTCTGACGCCGGGCGCCGTGAAGGTGCCTAACACGAACTTCTACCGCGCCCCCGAACCGCTGCGCGACGACGTCAAAGCCTTCGGCCGGTGGGCCGCCGACCGGATCGCCGAAGCGATCGAGTTCGAAGGGCCCGACACCGTCGCTGCCGTGTTCTTAGAGCCGGTGCAAAACGCCGGCGGCTGCATCCCCCCGCCGCCGGGCTACTTCGAGCGGGTCCGCGAGATCTGCGACCACTACGACGTGCTACTGGTCTCCGACGAAGTGATCTGCGCCTACGGGCGAATCGGGTCGATGTTCGCATGTGACGACTTCGGTTACGTGCCCGACATGATCACCTGCGCCAAGGGCCTGACGTCGGGGTACTCGCCAATCGGCGCGATGATCGCCAGCGACCGGTTGTTCCAACCGTTCGACGATGGCACCACGATGTTCCCTCACGGCTACACCTTCGGTGGGCATCCGGTGTCGGCGGCGGTCGCGCTGGCTAACCTCGACATCTTCGAGCGCGAAGGCCTCAACGACCGCGTCAAGCACAACGGTCCCAGGCTGCGCGCCACGCTGGAAAAGCTCTACGACTTGCCGATCGTCGGAGACGTCCGCGGGGAGGGCTACTTCTACGCCATCGAACTGGTCAAAGATAAAGCGACGCGGGAAACATTTACCGCAGACGAGCGCCGGCGGCTGCTGCCACGAATGTCCTCGGCGCTCTTGGACGCCGGGCTGTATTGCCGAATCGACGAGCGCGGCGATCCGGCGATCCAGCTGGCGCCGCCGCTGATCAGCGGCCAGGCCGAGTTCGACACCATCGAATCGATCCTGCGCAGTGTGCTGACGGCCGCTGTCTGAACACTTCCGCTTGTCACTTGCGCAACACTAGCCACAGCTCCGCAGAATTCCGTCGCTGATCGCCTACTCTGCTCAGACGATGGCCTTCCTACGACCCGCGTCATGCCTGGCAGCCGCGCTTTTGGTGGCGCCCACGGTGCTGGGTCTGCCCGTCGCGGCCGCCGAGCCCAATGCTGGACCGGCGGCTGGAACCGACGCCTGCCGGTACAAGGTCGCCACCCCGCCCGCGGTCGACTCCTCGGAGGTCCCCAAGGCCGGAGATCCGCCGGCGCCACTGCCGGTGCCCAGCTCGCCGGTTGGGGGCAACGCGCTGGGCGGCTGCGGCGTCGTCACTGCGCCCGACACCCCGCCGGTCCCGGGGGACATCTCCGCCGAGGCCTGGCTGGTCGCCGACCTCGACAGCGGCGCGGTGATCGCCGCCCGCGATCCCCATGGCAGGCACCGGCCGGCCAGCATCATCAAGGTGCTGGTCGCCATGGCGTCGATCAACGAGCTCAACCTCAACAAGGCCGTGGACGGCACCCCGGAGGACGCCGCCGCCGAGGGCACCAAAGTCGGCGTCGCGCCCGGCGGGCGCTACACCGTCAACCAATTGCTACACGGGCTGCTGATGCATTCCGGCAACGACGCGGCACACGCGCTGGCCGTGCAGCTCGGTGGTATGCAGACCGCGCTGCAGAAGATCAACGTGCTGGCGGGCAAGCTCGGCGGACGCGACACCCGCGTCGCCACACCTTCCGGGCTCGACGGACCCGGGATGAGCACCTCGGCCTACGACATCGGCCTGTTCTACCGCTACGCCTGGCAGAACCCGACATTCGCCGACATCGTCGCCACCCGCACCTTCGACTTCCCGGGCCACGGTGATCACCCGGGCTACCAGCTGGAAAACGACAATCAGCTGCTCTACAACTATCCGGGCGCGCTGGGCGGCAAGACCGGCTACACCGACGACGCCGGGCAGACCTTCGTCGGTGCGGCCAACCATGACGGGCGCCGGCTGGTGGCGGTCTTGCTGCACGGCACGCGCCAGCCGATCGCGCCATGGCAGCAGGCGGCCCATCTGCTGGACTACGGGTTCGCCACCGCGCCGGGCACCCGGGTCGGCACACTCATCGAGCCCGATCCCGCGCTGGTAGCACCGAAGCCGGATACCGCTGCCGATGACGCCGGTGCCGCCGCAAATGCCGCAGGGATCATGCCGGCCACCGACGCGATGCCGGTGCGAGTGGGAGTAGCCATCATCGGGACCATCATCGTGTTCGCCTTGATCATGGTGGCGCGGTCGCTGAACCGTCGGCCGCAGCACTAGTCACTCGCAGGCTCAACCGCCTCGGCCGATAACGGGTGCGATGAGTTTTGCCGCCGCGCCGGGTCTATATACGTGACGCGATCGCAGCGTTAGTACACGTCCGACCGCGCTGGGCCACATTGGCCCACCAGAAGTCCCCGCACCCGCGGGGACTTTTTCATTTTTCGGAGGGAGATCGAATCGTGGCAACCATCGCGGGCAAGACGGTGCTCGTCACAGGCGCTGGCCGCGGGATCGGACGGGCACTGGCCGAAGAAGCGGCACGCAGAGGTGCGACGCGCGTCTATGCCGGTATCCGCCGACCGGCAGACTTCTCCGATCCGCGGATCGAGCCGTTGACCGTGGATGTGACCGACCCGGAGCAGATTCAACACGCCCTGGCAAGAGTCGGTGATCTGGATGTGCTCATCAACAACGCCGGCGTAGCGCTCTATGACGACCTCAGCGATCGTTCGATCCTCGAACAGCAGTTGGCGGTCAACCTTTTCGGCACCTATGACATGACCAAGGCCTTCCTGCCGCTGATCATCCGATCGCGCGGTGCAATCGTTAACAACTTGTCGGTCAACGCGTTGGCACCGTTGCCCCTCATCCCGGCGTACTCGATCACCAAGGCGGCTTCGTTCAACATGACCCAGTCGCTGCGCGCGTTGTTGGCTCCCCACGGTGTGCGTGTCCACGCCATTCTGACCGGTCCAACGGACACCGATATGACGCAAGGCCTCGACATACCGAAAGCATCGCCGGAGTCCGTCGCGGCAGCCGTGTTCGACGGCATAGAAGCCGAGGCGGAAGACATCTTCCCCGACGCCGTGTCGCAATCCATCGCGCCGGCCTGGCGCACCGGCGCCGCCAAAGCGCTCGAGCGCCAATACGCCGAACTGCTCGCACAAGCACCGCCCGTCGCCGTCGGCGACTGAGGCCCGAGAACGACTGGAGGACACCATGACCGACGTATCCGGCAAGACCGCTCTGGTCGTCGGTGCAAGCCGCGGACTGGGCCATGGGATCGCGACCGCTCTGGCTGACGCCGGCGCGTCGGTGATCGCAATCTCCCGCAGCGCAACGACGTTTCCCAAGCCGTCCCGCGGCGCGGGCACCATCGAAGCCGTGGTCGCCGATGCGGCTGACGCGTCGCTGCCAGGCAGCGTTCTGGACCGCTACGATCCCGAAATTCTCGTTCTGGTGGCCGGGGCAAGCCCGCTCGTGCGTCCTCTGCAGCACCAAACCTGGGAGACCTTCTCGGCGAACTGGAACAGCGACGTGCGGATTGCGTTCCACTGGCTGCGCGAGACGTTGCTCAAGCCGTTGCGACGCGACAGCAGGGTAATCGTAATCAGCAGCGGCGCAGCGCTGGCCGGATCGCCTCTCAGCGGCGGATATGCCGGCGCGAAGGCCACCCAGCGCTTCATCACCGGTTACGCACAAGACGAAGCGAACCGCGGCGACCTGGGCATCACGTACACCGCCCTGATGCCCGCATTACTCCGCTCACCGAACTGGGTCGCCCTGCCGTGCAGGCGTACGCGGCTCGCAGCGGCCTGTCCGTGGACGAATATGTCAAGCAGTTTGGCGAACCACTCAGCCCACAGACTGCCGGCGCCGGCGTCGTCGAGCTAGTGCGGACGGATGCCGCAGCCGTTGCGCCCGGCTATCTACTGGCCGGCGTCGGGCTGCAAAAGCTCGCATGACCCCAAAACCGTTGAACCACAAGAAAGGCGACCTTCACCATGAAGACACCCCCGATAGTGTCGGCACAGGAATGGGACACCGCGCGTCGGCAACTGCTGGTAAAGGAAAAGGAGGCCTTCCGCGCCCACGATGCGCTGGCCGCCCAACGCCGCCGGATGCCGTGGCTGGCCGTCGAAAAGCATTACCAATTCGACGGACCCGATGGCAGGGCCACCCTGCTGGACCTGTTCGACGGCCGTCGCCAGCTGATCGTCTACCGGGCGTTCTTCGAGCCAGGGGTCGACGGCTGGCCCGAACATGCCTGTCGCGGCTGCTCCATGATCGCCGACCACGTCGGTCACCTGGCGCATCTGAACGCCCGCAACACCACCCTGGTGTTCGCCTCGCGTGCATCCCAGCCTGACATCGCGCGCCTCAAGGCGCAGATGGGATGGCAGATGCCCTGGTACACCATCACCGATGACTTCGATAAAGACTTCGGCGTGGACGAGTGGCACGGGACCAACGCGTTCATCCGCGACGGCGAACGGGTGTTCCGCACGTATTTCATCAACGGCCGCGGCGACGAGGCACTGGGCAACACGTGGAGTTACCTGGACATGACTGCACTTGGACGCCAAGAAGATTGGGAGGATTCACCGGAAGGCTATCCGCAGACCCCGCCGTATGTGTGGTGGAACTGGCATGACGCCTATGGCGACGAGCCGTCGCAGTGGTGGGAAGACCCCGAGCCGGGAGAGCGCGACCCCAATGACCCGCGGCCACCACGCAGGGACACCTGACGGTAAGACTCTATTGTGATGCCACCGCTAGGCCAGGAAGGATCTGAGCGATGCCAGTCACCAGCGCTGACGATTTCGCGCAGCTCACCGAACAGTATCGGTCTGAGCTGCTGGCGTACTGCTACCGCATGCTCGGATCCCTGGACGACTGCGAGGATCTCGTGCAGGACACGTACCTGCGCGCGTGGCGGTCCTATGAGGGGTTCGAGGGCCGTTCCTCGGTTCGATTGTGGCTCTATAAGATTGCGACGAACACCTATCTGACCGCGCTGCAGACGCGGAGACGTCGTCCTCTCCCTTCTGGGCTGAGCGCACCGGCGGACAGTGCGGCAGCGACGCTCGCCGCGCCAGCGTCCGACATCCCGTGGCTGCAACCGGCCCCGGACAGCCTGCTCTATGGTGCTACCGACGATCCCGCTGTGGTCGCGTCTCACCGCAGCACCGTCCGCTTGGCGTTTGTGGCTGCACTGCAACACTTGTCGCCCCTCCAACGCGCCGTTCTGGTGCTGCGCGACGTGCTGGGCTGGCAGGCCCGAGAAGTCGCCGAGATGCTCGACACGTCCACGGCCGCCGTGAACAGCGCACTGCAACGCGCCCGTTCGCAGTTGGACCAGGCCCGCCCGATCCTGGATGAGCTCGCCGAACCGACCGAACCCGCAGTGCGTGATTTGCTCGACCGCTACATGGCGGCGTTTGAACACGCCGACATCGACGAACTGGCCGAGCTGCTCCGCGCCGATGTCGAGGTCGAAATGCCTCCCATTCCAACATGGTTCGCGGGGCGGGACGCGGTGTGCGGATTCTTGGCCCGAGTCGTGCTGCATACGCCGGATCAATGGCGGCTCACCTACACGCAGGCTAATGGCGCTCCAGCATTTGCTATGTACAGGCGCGCACCGGACGGATCCTTCCGGGCCAGCGGCCTCGATGTGTTGTCGCTTGCCGGTGGACGCGTCGCGCGCATCGTCGCGTTCAACGACCCAACGCTAGTCGCAAGGTTCGGCCTGCCCGAGACGTATCTCGTCGGGCCGCCCGCGGCACCCATTTGAGTGGGGCCCGTGTCCGCCACCGATGAGCTATCTGTATTGGCCGAGGCGAGCCGTTACCTTTTCCACAGCCTGCTTTTGGTCCGCGACACCAACCTCTCGGCTCCCACGCCCTGCCAGGAGTGGGATCTGCGCCAGCTGTTGGGCCATGTCCGTACCTCGTTGGAGGAAGTCGCCGACGTGCTCGCGGTGCCGGAGGTTGATACCGGCGGCGGGTCGTACCCGAAGCCGGAAGCCGGCATCGATTCGATCAGCCTGCTGCGGGCTGGGATCGTCGACTTATTGCTCGCATCGGCATCGCTACCGACCGCCGGCCGGTGGTGTGAGATCTGGGGCCGATACCTTCCGGCCACCATCGTTGTCTATGTTGCAGCAATCGAAATGGTCCTGCATGCCTGGGACATCGCGCAGGCATGCAGGGTCGAGCGCCCCATTCCCGCCGATCTTGCTTCGGCTCTGCTGGGGGTGTCCCCACCGCTTGCTGATGCCGCGGTAGCCGGGCATTTGTTCGGCGAGCCTCTGGCAGTGGCGGCCAACGCCACGGCAAGTGACCGGCTACTTGCCCTTTTCGGCCGGCAAGCGGCGCCGAGCGCGCGATGATAAACCCGCCAGCGTCCGCAGTAGGCTGGTCACTCCTGACGAGCCGGCCCGAGTGATCCAGCTGCTGCGCAGTCGCGTCCCGGTCAACGGCGATGGATAACCTTCGGGGGTGGCAAATAGGGCGCTGGCAGTGGGGCTCACCGCGGCAACGGTGGGTGTTATCTACGGCTATGACATTTCCAACATCGCCGGCGCACTGCTGCCCATCACCAACCAGTTCGACCTGACCACGCGACAACAGGAACTGATCATCACCGCCGTGGTGATCGGTGAGATCGTCGGCGCCCTCGGTGCTGGTGTGCTGGCCAATGCGGTCGGACGAAAGAGGTCGATGGTGCTGGTGGTGGCGGGCTACGCGGCCTTCGCGGTGCTGGCCGCGCTGTCGGTTTCTGTGCCGATGCTCCTGGTGGCGCGGTTGCTGCTCGGCGTAACCATGGGAGTGTCCGTGGTGGTGGTACCGGTCTTCGTCGCCGAGTCGGCACCGGCCGCCGTCCGCGGTTCCCTGCTGGTGTCCTACCAAGTAGCGACCGTCGTCGGCATCATCATCGGCTACCTGGGGGCCTATCTGCTGGCCGCTTCGCACAGCTGGCGATGGATGCTGGGACTGGCCGCCGTACCTGCCGCGGCGGTATTGCTGCTGATGCTGCGATTGCCCGACACCGCCCGTTGGTATCTGCTCAAGGGACGCGTCGGCGAGGCCCGCGAGGCGTTGCGGCGGGTGGAGCCGAAGGCAGACGTGGAACGCGAACTCGCCGAAATAACTTGCGCGCTGGCTGAAGAACGCGGCGCCACGATCGCCGAGATGCTGCAACGGCCGTATCGGCAGGCCACCGTCTTTCTGATTGGGCTCGGCTTTTTCATTCAAATCACCGGCATCAATGCGATCGTCTACTACAGCCCGCGGCTGTTCGAGGCGATGGGCTTTCACGGCAATTTCGCGCTGCTTGTGCTGCCAGCGCTGATTCAGGTCGCGGCTTTGGCTGCGGTAGTGGTCTCGCTGGTTCTGGTCGACCGGTTGGGCCGCCGGCCGATTCTATTGTGCGGCATCGCCGTGATGATCGCCGCCGACGCCATGCTCATCGGTGCCTTCGCTACAGCAACAGGCGGTGCATCGATGTTGGGTTTCGTCGGTGTGCTGCTCTTCACGATCGGATTTACCTTCGGCTTCGGCGCGCTGGTGTGGGTATATGCGGGTGAGTGTTTGCCGTCCCGCCTGCGGTCAATGGGCTCCAGCGCTATGCTCACCGCCAACCATGTGGCCAACGCGATTGTCGCCGGTGTCTTCCTGACGACGCTGCATTCACTGGGTGGTGCAAGGACTTTCGGAGTATTCGGTGTGTTCGCAGTGGCCGCGTTCGCGTTCGTTTACCGGTTCGCTCCGGAAACCAAGAGCCGACAGCTTGAGGAGATCCGGCACTTCTGGGAGAACGGCGGTCACTGGCCCGCCGAGCCGGTCCGTGCGAGGATGAGTGGGCTGCCATGACTGTGATCGCCGCCGGCACAATCGTTCTCGACGGCCGAATCTGCCGGCCCGGGTGGTTGACTGTTTCAGGTCGACGCATCAGCGATTGCGGCAGCGGCTCGCCGCCGCGCCCACCCGATGTCGATCTCCCTGAAGCAACCTTGGTTCCCGGCTTCGTCGATATGCATGTGCACGGCGGCGGCGGCGCCTGGTACACCGACGGGCGTGGCGACGAGATCGCCGCAGCATCAGCATTTCACCGCCGACACGGCACCACCACCACGCTGGCCAGCCTGGTCACCGCATCACCTGAAGACTTGCTGGACGCCGTTCGTGGGCTCGCCGATGCCACCCGGGCAGGCGTCATCGCCGGCATCCACCTGGAAGGGCCGTGGCTGAGCCGGGAGCGATGCGGGGCGCACGACCATGCGCAACTGCGTCACCCCGACCTCGCCGAGATCGACGCCGTGCTTGCCGCCGGTGACGGCGCGATCCGGATGGTGACACTGGCACCAGAACTTCCCGGCAGCGCCGCCGCGATCAGCCGCTTCGTGGATGCGGAAACCATTGTTGCCGTTGGTCATACGAATGCAACGTATGAGCAGACATGCGAGGCCATTGCCGCGGGCGCGACGGTCGGTACGCACGTGTTCAATGCGATGCGCCCGCTGCACCACCGGGAGCCCGGCCCAGCACTGGCCCTGCTGCAGGATCCAACGGTGACGCTCGAGCTGATAGCTGACGGCCTACATGTCCATCCTGCTCTGGTGCGTGCGGTGATCGAAGCCGCAGGGCCCGACCGCGTCGCGTTAGTCACCGATGCCATCGCTGCCGCCGGTTGTGCCGACGGCTCGTTTCGGTTGGGAACCCAAAAGATCGACGTTGTCTCGGGCGTAGCATGCGTGCACGGGACTTCCACGCTTGCCGGCAGTACCGCCACAATGGATCGGCTCTTTCGCACCGTGGCGGGGTTGGCTTCCTATCCCGATGACGGGTTGACCGCCGCCGTGACGATGACGTCGACAACACCGGCTCGGGTGCTCCGTCTCGACCACGTCGGCAGCCTGCGAGCCGGTCTGGACGCCAATGTCGTTGTGCTGAACCAGGAGCTGCGGGTCAGCGCCGTCATGGCCAACGGCGCCTGGGTGAGCGACTAATCCGACAACACCGCCGCTTCTCACATGCGGTCGCGCCGCCCCGTCACATTGGTGATACCACCGGGTGGCCACCATTAAAACCGTTAGGGCACCGGGCAGTTGATAGCATCGGGACCGTCGGCAATCGACACCGGACTAGGGGCGCCGTACCCGGCCAGCGACAAGACGGCGCTGCGGAGGCGCGCGATGGCTTGGCTGATTCTCGTAGTGTCCGGAGTCCTGGAGGCGGTGTGGGCGACAGCGCTGAACAAATCCGACGGTTTTTCGCGACTGGCTCCATCGCTGGTTTTCGCCGTGGCACTGGTGTTTTCGATGGCCGGGCTGGCGTTGGCCATGCGCAGCCTGCCCACCGGAACCAGCTATGCGGTATGGGTCGGGATCGGGGCTGCGCTCACCGTCGGCTATGCGATGCTGACCGGCGATGAAGCCGCCTCGTCGCTCAAAGTCGTGCTGATCGCTGGTGTGATTGGCTGCATCGTCGGCCTGAAGCTGGTGAGCTGACCTCAAGGCAGCCGTCACCGGTCGCGGCGGCGCCCAAGCCGCGAAAGGCCCAGCGCAGCAACAGCTCCCAGTGCCGCCGAAGTTAATGCTTGCCGAGCGCTCAGACCTTCGTCGACTTGAACCCGTGGAGTGATCACCGCCGGCGCCGGCGGCGGCGCCGAAGCCGGCGCCGAGCGCACGTTGGTCGGCGACGTCGCCGCCCACGCGGTGGCGAACAGAACCAGCCGCGCCGTGATGTACGCGAACACCATTAAACCCAACACCGGACCGAACGCGGCACCGGCCGGACTGCGCAATACCGACCGCAAGTAAATCGACCCGATCAGCTTGAACACTTCGAACCCAACAGCCGCCAGCAGCCCCGCCCGCATCGAGGCGGCGAAGCTGACCGGCTCCCGCGGCAGCCGGGCGATCATCCACGTGAACAGCAGCCACGACACCAGCAATGACATCAACAGCGAAATACCCCGCAAGATGACGTCGAGCGCCAGGGCGTAGTGCAGGCCCAGCAAATTCAGCACCTTGGCCATCGGCGCGGCGTCCGCGAGTGCGGTCAGCGCGATAGTGGCCGCGATCGCCGCGAACGCGGACAGCATGGCCACCAGATCGGACAACTTGGTGCGGACGAACCCGGGCGATGTCACATGTTCTGCCCACATTGCGCTGAGCGCCTCGCGCAGATTCGCCATCCAGCCCAGGCCTGCCCACGCCGACCCGGCGAGGCCGATGATTCCGACCGAACTGCGCGACGCGATCGCCGAGTTCATCGCCTTGATCAGCTGCTTGCCGAACTTGTCGGACACCGCACTTCTGATCCGATTCTCGATCTCGGCCAACAAGTCCGGCTGGCGAGCCAGCAGGAACCCCGCAACCGCGAAACCGACCATCAGCAGGGGGAACAGCGAAAAGATCGTGTAATAGGTCAGGCCCGCCGCGAAGAAATTGCCCTTGCGGTCGTTGTACCGCTTGTTGGCGCGCATGACATGGTCGAACCACCCGTAGCGCGCCCGCACCCGATCGAGGAGCCCTGGTTTGGCCGCTTCGCTCATGCTGTCTAGGGCCGTGGGGGCAAGAAGCCGAGGCGGTCATAGACCCGCTGGACCGTTTTGCCGGCAACATCCTGGGCTCGCGCCGCGCCGGCGGACAGCACCGCCTCCAGTTCCGTTGGATCGGCCATCAATTCCTCGACCCGGTTCCTGATGGGTGTCACGAATTCGGTGACGGCCTGCGCGGTGTCTTTCTTCAAATCGCCGTAGCCGTGCCCGGCATAGCGCTCGACTAGCGTGTTCACGTCGACGCCGGTGACCGCGGACTGAATGGACAGCAGGTTCGACACGCCCGGTTTGGCGTCGGGATCGTAGCGGATCTCGCGTTCGCTGTCGGTTACTGCTGAGCGAATCTTCTTGGCGGACAACGCGGGATCATCGAGCAGGTTGATCAATCCGGCGTCCGTGGCCGCCGACTTGCTCATCTTCGACGACGGGTCCTGCAGGTCGTAAATCTTGGCGGTGACCTTCGGAATCATCACCTCCGGCACGACGAAGGTGTCCGGGAACCGGCTGTTGAACCGCTGCGCGACGTCCCGCGCCAGTTCGAGGTGTTGGCGCTGGTCTTCCCCGACCGGAACCAGTTCGGCGTCGTATGCCAGCACGTCGGCGGCCTGCAGCACCGGGTAAGTGAACAAGCCCACCGTCGTCGACTCGGCGCCCTGACGCGTGGACTTGTCTTTGAACTGCGTCATCCTCGACGCCTGACCGAACCCGGTGAAACAGCCCAGCACCCAAGCCAATTGGGTGTGGGCGGGTACGTGGCTCTGCACGAAGATCGTGCTGCGGTCAGGGTCGATGCCCAACGCCAGGTACTGCGCGGCGGTGATCAGCGTGCGGCGCCGCAAAACCTCCGGATCCTGAGGAACCGTGATCGCGTGCAGATCGACGACGCAGAAGAACGCGTCGTAGTCGTCCTGCAGCGCCACCCAGCGGGTGATCGCCCCCAGCGCGTTGCCGAGATGAAGCGAGTCGGAGGTGGGCTGCACGCCGGAAAAGACCCGGCGGGTTGGACTAGCGGTGCTCATGATGACTCGATCTTTTCACGCCGCCGTCGCCCCGCACTCCGTGTCCTTGCGGTACCGGCGGTATCACCTTACTGTCGGCAG
>NZ_DASRBZ010000426.1:0-3537 GCF_035653355.1 Mycobacterium sp.
TCGTGACCGGTCGCGACGACGTCGTCGGCCTGGACTCCTCGATCATCCTGCCGCGGGAGGTGTGGGTGGCCTCCGGCCACGTCGAGGTGTTCCACGATCCGCTGGTCGAGTCGCTGATCACCCACAAGCGCTACCGGGCCGACCACCTCATCGAGGCCTACGAGCAAAAGCACGGCCATCCGCCGCCGAACGGGCTGGCCGACATCCGCGACCCCGACACCGGCGAGCCCGGCCAGTGGACCGAGCCGCGCGAGTTCAACATGATGCTCAAGACCTATCTCGGGCCGATCGAGACCGAGGAGGGGTTGCACTATCTGCGGCCGGAGACCGCGCAGGGCATCTTCATCAACTTCGCCAATGTCGTCACCACCGCGCGCAAAAAGCCGCCATTCGGAATCGCCCAGACAGGCAAGAGCTTTCGCAACGAGATCACCCCCGGCAACTTCATCTTCCGCACCCGCGAGTTCGAGCAGATGGAGATGGAGTTCTTTGTCGAGCCGTCCACCGCACCGGACTGGCACCAATATTGGATCGACACCCGGTTGCAGTGGTACATCGACCTGGGTATCAATCCCGACAACCTGCGGTTGTGGGAGCACGCGAAAGACAAGCTGTCGCACTATTCGGCGCGCACCGTCGACATCGAGTACAAGTTCGGCTTCCCCGGCAACCCGTGGGGCGAGCTGGAGGGCGTGGCCAACCGCACCGACTTCGACTTGACCACGCATTCAAAGCATTCTGGTGTCGACCTGTCGTTCTACGACAACGTCACGGATACGCGCTACATCCCGTACGTGATCGAACCGGCGGCCGGGCTGACGCGGTCGTTCATGGCGTTTTTGGTCGATGCCTACAGCGAGGACGAGGCGCCAAATGCCAAGGGCGGGATGGACAAGCGCACGGTACTACGCCTGGATCCACGGCTGGCGCCGGTGAAGGTCGCGGTGTTGCCGCTGTCGCGGCACGCTGACTTGAGCCCCAAGGCCCGTGATCTGGCTGCCGAGTTGCGCACGTGCTGGAACGTCGAGTTCGACGACGCCGGCGCGATCGGGCGGCGCTACCGGCGCCAGGACGAAATTGGCACCCCGTTCTGCGTGACGGTGGATTTCGACACACTCGAGGACCAGGCGGTCACCGTGCGTGAACGCGACACCATGGCGCAGGAGCGGATCGCGATCGACGCCGTCGCCGACTACCTGGCGCCCCGGCTGCGCTCCTGCTAGGGCGGCTCAGAACCGTCCGCCGCCGCCCATGAACCCGTCGTCGGAGGGGCCCGACGAGCCGCCGAACGATGTCGGGCTCCAACCGTCGTCCCAGCCGCCACCCCAGCCACCGCCGAAGCCGCCGAAGCCCCCGCGCATCGCACCGCCAAGCAGGTCGCCAATGATGAGCCCGCCCATCATCGCGCCCAGGTTGCTGCCGCCGCTGTAATGGCTGGCGTAGACGCGCTGCGCGGCCTCGACGTCGGCGTTGGCCAGCGCCTGGGCGTCGGCAGCCAAGTTCGCGGCGGTGTTGGCATGAGCGATCGCGTCGGCCACATCGGTGGACCGTTTATCGAGGGCGGCCTGCAGGTGCCGGCTCGCCTCGGCGAGCCGGGTGCGCGCCTCCGGACCGACGCTGCCCCGGCGGGTGTCGACGTAGTCGGAGACCGCACGCACCCGCGACTGCGCGGTGAACAACGCCTGCTCCAGGGTGCGGCGGAGCCGCTCTGCGCTGGCCTGCTCCTCGGCGACCGTGGCCAGCAGCCGGTCCAGGTCCGCGTGCGCCTTGGTCAACCGGGTGAAAGCACCAAGGGGATCGGTGGAGCCGCCGGCGCGCGCGGCGTCGACAGCCGTCACTGCCGCGTCACGGGCAGCGGCCAGCGCACCGGCATGCGGAGCGTCCGCTTTTTGCACATAGGCGTTGGCTTGCTCGATACCTGCTTGCACGTCGGCGATCATCGACGGCAGCTGCTCGACAGCGCGGCGGATGTCGCTGGAGGCGTTGTCGACCGCGTCGAGCAGCGCACGGGCCTGGGCGAGCGCCGACTCCGTGGCGCGCACGGCGTCGACCAAAGCGCTCTGCTGCCCACTGACGGCCTGCGTCGCCAGTTCGCGTGCCCGGCTGATGGTTTGCTCGGCGAACGCCCCTCGCTCCTTTGCGGCCGCGACGTTGCCCGCCACGGAAGCCACTGCGGCAGGGTCGAATTCGTTGTGCAATTCGGCCAGCCGCTGTTCTGCCGGGGCGAGGCGGGCGGTGAGCTCGACGACCTGCTGGGTAAGCCCGTCCAGCCGCGCCGGCGCGTTGATCACCAGGTCACGCAACTGCTCGAACGCCTCTCGCTGCGATTCCAATTCGCGGTCGGCCCGCGCCGCTGACACGATCACATTGGTCAGCAGCTGCCGGCGCTGTTCGGGCGTCTCGGGTATTGCGTCGTCGAGCTGTTGGCGGACGTTGAACGCTTGCGTCAGCGCGGCTTTGGCGTTGTTGACCGCGCGGGTGAACGGCTCGGTGCGGTCTTTGCCGAACTCCTCGATCGCCAAGGCCAGTTCGTTGGCGCTTGTGCGCACCGCGTTGTCGACCTCGACCACCTTCGACCGCGACAAGTCGTCGAGCGCGTCCAGCGGTAGCGCGGCAAGCGCATCAGGGTCGGTGGGGTCAGCCCGCCGCGCCGCAGCCACCGCGGCGGCGTGGCGTCGCCTGCGGCGGTAGTGCATGACAACCACCAAAACCAGCACCGCAAGCGCGACGACGCCCAACGCGATCAGCAGTGGCGCCCACGCCGACGAACCGGGCGGTCGATCAAGCCCGTTGGCCGCGGCCACCGCGGCCCCGCTCCAGTCGCTGCGATGCAGCGCGGGTTCGACCTGGGTGCGCCGCAGATCGTCGACCTGACCGGACGTGACGCTCTTCACCGCAGATGGCACGAGGAACGCGTAAGAGCGGTCGACGGTGGCCACCGCCAGCAATGCGTCGTAGTCGCCCAGGTCGCTTGCGCTGCGGGTGCTCTGCGCCCAGCTCACCGCGCCCTGCCCGGAGAACGTGTCGACGTAGACCACCCAGAGCCGGATGTGGCGATCGCTGTACAGCTTATTCACCGCCGCCTCGACAGCGGCGCGACCCGAGCCGGTCAATGCCCCCGCGTCGTCGGTGACGTAGCCGGATAGCCGAAACGGCGGTTGCGCGGCGGCCACCGGTGCCAACAGCAACGCCGCAGCCAAGACGGCCAGGATCACACCGAGCGGGCGAGGTATGCGCATGCTCGCCAATGTAGCGACGCCGTGCGCCCTGCGACGCCCAGCCGTTTTGGCAGACTGTCGCTCAATGGATCAGCAGGAGCCCTACGACGATTTCGACCGCCAGCGGCGGGTGGCCGAAGCGCCGAAGACCGCGGGCCTGCCCGGCGCCCAAGGCCAGCACCGCACCGATTTCGCCCGCGACCGCGCCCGGGTGCTGCACAGCGCCGCGCTGCGTCGGCTGGCGGACAAGACCCAGGTCGTGGGGCCCAGGGAAAGCGACACCCCGCGCACCCGGCTGACCCACTCGCTGGAAGTTGCC
>NZ_DASRBZ010000427.1:0-6220 GCF_035653355.1 Mycobacterium sp.
CTCACGCAGTTTCGCCACCTCGGCTTCGTCGGAGCCAAGGAAGTTGACATGCCCGATCTTGCGGCCTGGCCGCTCTCCCTTGCCGTAGAGGTGAACCCGGGCTTCCGGCATCCGCGCAAACAGGTGATGCAGCCGCTCGTCGACCGTCATCGTCGGCGTTTGCGCGGCACCCAGCACATTGGCCATCACCGTCACCGGCACGGTGGCGTCGGTGTCGCCGAGCGGATAGTCCAGCACCGCGCGTAGATGCTGCTCGAACTGGCTAGTGCGGGCCCCGTCCATGGTCCAGTGCCCGGAGTTGTGCGGGCGCATCGCCAGCTCGTTGACCAGCAACCGGCCGTCGGTCGTCTCGAACAGCTCGACCGCCAGCACGCCGACGACGCCGAGTTCGGTCGCGAGCCGCAACGCCAGGTGCTGCGCCTCGGCGCCGACGTCGTCATCGAGCTCCGGCGCGGGTGCGATCACCTCGACGCAAATGCCGTCGCGCTGCACGGTCTGCACCACCGGCCAGGCCGCGCCTTGGCCGAACGGCGAGCGAGCCACCAGCGCGGCGAGCTCTCGACGCATCTCGACCCGCTCTTCCACCAGGACCGGTACGCCGGTGGCCAGAAACTCGCCCGCAATATCGCGGGCCTGGGCCAGGTCGCGGGCCGTCCGGACCCCGCGACCGTCGTAGCCGCCGCGCACCGCCTTGACCACGATCGGACCGCCGACCCGATCGGCAAAACCATTAATGCTGTCCAGCTCGTCGGGGTGATCGACGCTGGCGTAGCGCGGCACCGGAGCCCCCAGCGCGGAAAGTCGTTCGCGCATGACGAGTTTGTTCTGGGCGTGTACCAACGCGTGCGGGGGCGGCGCCACGTTGACGCCCTCGGCGACCAGCTTTTCCAGCAGCTCGCCGGGCACGTGCTCGTGGTCGAACGTCACCACGTCCGCGCCGGCGGCGACGCGGCGCAGGTCGTGCAGGTCGGTGTGGGAGCCGATCACCACGTCCGGGGTGACCTGAGCAGCCGGGTCGTCCGGCGCGGCGGCCAACACCCGCAGGGTCTGGCCCAGGGCAATCGCGGCCTGATGGGTCATCCGGGCCAGCTGGCCGCCACCGACCATGGCGACCAGGGGTGCAGCAATGGGGGTACCGGGCACGTCAATCATCGTGTCATGACCGGCTGAGCGGGGCATTTAGCGGCGGTCACACCGCCGCGACGCACCGGCGGCCCGCAATACGTAGACTGCGACATTGTGTCCTTCGCCGATGCCACGATCGTGCGGTTGCCGCGGGTGGTCCGGTCCTACGTCGAACGCCATCACGAACTGATCAAGTTCGTCATTGTCGGGGCCACCACGTTCGTCATCGACTCGGCGACCTTCTACACGCTTAAGCTGACCATTCTGGAGCCCAAGCCGGTGACCGCCAAGGTCATCGCGGGCATCGTCGCCGTCATCGCGTCGTACATCCTCAACAGGGAATGGAGCTTCCGGCACCGCGGCGGCCGGGAACGCCACCACGAGGCGCTGCTGTTCTTCGCGTTCAGCGGGGTGGGCGTGCTGCTGTCGATGGCGCCGCTGTGGTTCTCGCACTATGTCCTGCAGGTGCGGGTGCCGACGGTGTCGCTGACCGTGGAGAACATCGCCGACTTCATCTCCGCCTACATCATCGGCAACTTGCTGCAGATGGCCTTCAGGTTCTGGGCCTTCCGGCGCTGGGTGTTCCCCGACGAGTTCGGCCGCAGCTCGGAGAAGGCGCTGGAATCCGCGCTGACCGCCGGCGGGATCGCCGAAGTCTTCGAGGACAACATCGAAGAAGGCGGCACCGTCACGCTGCTGCGCGCGTGGCGATCACGGCGCAACCGGTTCGCTCAGCTGGGCGATTCTTCTGATCCGAGTGTGTCGAAAACCTCGTGATACAGCAGCGCGTGCACCTGCCGTACGCGCGGAATGTCGTAGAACTCCAACGGTTCTTGTGACGCCGACTCGATGATCAGCGTGCCGGCTCGCAACATCCGGTCGACGATCCCGTGCCGGAATTCGACGCTGTTGATCCGGGCCAGCGGGATGTCGATTCCGCTGCGCGTCAGCACGCCGTGCCGATACATCACCCGCCGGTCGGTGATGACGAAATGCGTTGTCAGCCAGGCGAAGAACGGCCACAGCGTCAGCCAGCCAACCACCAGCAGCCAGATCGCCCAGATGACACCGAAGATGACGTTCTTGGCGCTCGGATCCCAGTGTCTAGTGTTGACGAATCCGGCGACGAACGACGCCAGACCGGTCGCCAGGATGAGCACCGTGACCGCTCCGATCACGCGCTTCCAGTGGGGATGGCGGTGCAAAACCACCTGCTCGCCGTCCGCCAGCACGCTGTCGGGGTAGCGCATCAGTGCGCGGCCCGCAGATGGGTGATGTCGCCGGCCGAAATCGCCACGGTCTGTCCGCCGGTGTCGACCTGCAGCCGGCCCATCTCGTCGACGGCTTGGGCGACGCCGACTACTTCACGGTCACCGGGCAACGTTGCCTTCACGCGGCGCCCCAGCGTCAGGCTGTGGCGCTGGTAGGCGGCGACGAGCCCAGGGCCGGCGCCGGCCGCGGTACGCCAGGCTTCGATGCGGCCAGCCAGCTCGCGAAGTATTCTGTGCGCCAACGTGTTTCGGTCAGTCATCGACGACCCCAGCATCAGCAGCGACGTCGCCGCCGGATCCGGCGCTTCTTCGGCGGTCAAGGTCACGTTCAGTCCCAGCCCGATCACGATCACCGGCGCGGGGGCGGCGACTTCAGTGAGTATCCCGGCCAGCTTGCCGTCCTTCACCAGCACGTCGTTGGGCCATTTCACCCCGGCGGTCACATCGGCCACCGCGGCCAGCGCGTCGACCACCGCAAGCCCGGTCGCCAGCGGCAGCCACCCCCACGCTGAGCGGGCAACTGACGGCCCGTTCACCCCGACCGACATCGCGATCTGCGCGTGCGGCGGCGCCGACCAGTGCCGGCCATGACGGCCACGGCCGGCGTTCTGGTATTCGGCCAGCAGCACGCACCCGTCAATGTCTTCGCCGGCCGCCACACGGGCCAGCAGATCAGCGTTGGTGGACCCGGTTTCCTCGACGACGTCGAGCTGACGCCACGGCAGCCCCGGCCCGACCAGGCCGTCGCGCAACGCCGCCGCATCCAATGGCGGCCTGAGCAGGTCGTGCTCCATCACGGACCAGCCTAAGCGAGCCGCTAAGCTCGACACCCATGACGAGCGTTACCGATCACCACGCCGAACCCGCTGCCGAGCACACCGTCGACATCCACACGACCGTCGGCAAGCTGGCTGAACTGCGCAAGCGCCTGGACGAGACGCTGCACCCGGTCGGCGTCGAGGCCGTGGACAAGGTGCACGCCAAGGGCAAGCTGACCGCCCGCGAGCGCATCTACGCGCTGTTGGACGAAGGGTCGTTCGTCGAGCTCGACGCCCTGGCCCGGCACCGCAGCACCAACTTCGGGCTGGACGCCAAGCGGCCACTCGGCGATGGTGTGGTCACCGGCTACGGCACCATCGACGGCCGCGACGTGTGCATCTTCAGCCAGGACGCCACCGTGTTCGGCGGCAGCCTTGGCGAGGTGTACGGCGAGAAGATCGTCAAGGTGCAGGAGCTGGCGATCAAGACCGGGCGTCCGCTGATCGGCATCAATGACGGGGCCGGCGCGCGCATTCAGGAAGGCGTGGTGTCGCTCGGCTTGTATAGCCGGATTTTCCGCAACAACATCCTGGCCTCTGGCGTGATCCCGCAGATCTCGCTGATCATGGGCGCCGCCGCGGGCGGGCACGTCTACTCCCCCGCCCTGACCGACTTTGTGGTGATGGTCGACCAGACCAGCCAGATGTTCATCACCGGCCCGGACGTCATCAAGACAGTCACCGGCGAGGACGTGACCATGGAGGAGCTGGGCGGGGCCCACACCCACATGGCGAAGTCAGGGACGGCGCACTACGTCGCATCCGGTGAGCAGGACGCGTTCGACTGGGTTCGTGAATTGTTGAGCTATCTGCCGCCGAACAACTACGCCGATCCGCCACGGTATGCGGCGCCCATTCCCGAGGGCGCCATCGAGGACAACCTCACCGCCGAGGACGTCGAACTCGACACGCTGATTCCGGATTCACCGAACCAGCCCTACGACATGCATGAGGTGATCACCCGCATCCTCGACGACGACGAGTTCCTCGAAATCCAGAACGGTTATGCCCAGAACATCGTCGTCGGGTTCGGTCGCATCGACGGCCGGCCCGTGGGCATCGTCGCCAACCAGCCCACGCAATTCGCCGGCTGCCTGGACATCAACGCGTCGGAGAAGGCCGCGCGCTTCGTGCGGACGTGCGACTGCTTCAACATCCCGATCGTCATGCTGGTCGACGTGCCGGGTTACTTGCCGGGCACTAACCAGGAATACAACGGCATCATCCGTCGCGGCGCGAAGCTGCTCTACGCCTACGGTGAGGCGACGGTCCCCAAGATCACCGTGATCACCCGCAAGGCCTATGGCGGTGCGTACTGCGTGATGGGGTCCAAAGACATGGGCGCCGACGTCGCCGTCGCCTGGCCGACGGCGCAGATCGCGGTGATGGGGGCGTCCGGCGCAGTCGGTTTCGTCTACCGTCAGCAACTCGCGGAGGCGGCCAAGAACGGCGAGGACGTCGACGCGCTGCGGTTGAAGCTGCAGCAGGACTACGAGGACACGTTGGTCAACCCCTACATCGCGGCCGAGCGCGGGTACGTCGACGCGGTGATTCCGCCGTCGCACACCCGCGGGTACGTCGCGACCGCCCTGCGGCTGCTGGAACGCAAGATCGCCCAGCTGCCGCCGAAGAAGCACGGGAACATACCGCTGTGACCGAAGAGACGAACGACGGGCAGAAGCCCCAGCAGGCCCACGACGGGCACGAGCCGCACATCGAGGTCGTCAAGGGCAACCCGACCGAGGAAGAGCTTGCCGCGCTGATCGCGGTGCTCGGCAGCGCAAGTGGCGGTCCGGCCGAGCCGACGCGACCCGAGCGCAACATGTGGGGACATCCCGTCGACAAGTTGCGGTATCCGGTCTTCAGCTGGCAGCGGGTCACGCTGCTGGAACGGTTCCATATGAAGCGGTGACCCGCTTAGTCCTGGGGTCCGCTTCACCGGGCCGGCTCAAGGTGCTGCGCCAGGCCGGCATTGAACCGCTGGTGCGCGTGTCCGGTGTCGACGAGGATGCGGTCATCGCCGAGCTGGGCCCGAATGCCTCGCCCGCGCAGGTTGTCTGCGCGCTGGCCCAGGCCAAGGCCGAGCGGGTTGCGGCCGACCTGGAGGCGGCGGTCGCGGCGGATTGCGTTGTGGTCGGCTGTGATTCGATGCTGCACATCGACGGCCGCCTGTGCGGCAAACCGGCTACGGCCGACGAGGCGCGCCGACAGTGGCAGGCCATCGGCGGGAGGTCTGGACAGCTCCACACCGGTCACGCGGTGCTGCGCCTGCTCGACGGCAAGCCCAGTCAGCAGGAATCCGAAACTGCCACTACCGCAGTGCGTTTCGGCGTGCCCACCGTCGAAGAGTTGACCGCCTACGTCGACAGCGGCGAACCGCTGCATGTGGCGGGCGGATTCACCATCGACGGCTTGGGCGCCTGGTTCGTCGACGGCGTCGACGGCGACCCGTCCAACGTGATCGGGTTGAGCCTTCCCCTGCTGCGCCGCCTTCTGGGCCGTGTGGGATTGTCGGTCGCCGCCCTGTGGCAAGGGCGGTGATCGTGACCGGATCGCAATAGGACCGCAACACAACCGAAGCGGGGCGCCCCGAACGCGCTCGCGCGGTTATCCGGTCGCGCGCCCGACACTTGAGCGATGCCAGTGGAAGAAACCATGTGGGACGTTCGGGTGTCGCCCGATATCGACCGCTATGACGTGGCAAGGCTTCGCGTGGCGCTGGCCGAGGCCATCTGCAGACAGTTGGCGCCGGGCAAGCGACTCCTGCGGGTCGTGACTTGGTCTCCCAATGGCGGCGCGTTGTTCCGGCCGGCGCGGGACGCCCAACGCTTCGCCGTGGCGTACGAAGTCGCGCTGAGCGTCTGACCCAGTTCGTCCATCGCCAAGGCGCGAGCGTCGATCTCGGCGCTTGTCCTGGGGCTGGCCGTCGTGGGTAGGCTCGAGGTGTGCCGCTGCCAGAAGATCCCAGCCCCACACTCGCCGGCTATGCCCACCCCGAACGACTGG
>NZ_DASRBZ010000428.1:0-8923 GCF_035653355.1 Mycobacterium sp.
TTCCGGCTGGACGCCGGCGGCGATAATCGCAGCGTGCGCGGCATCGACGTCGCGGACGCTCAAGGAGATGTTTGTATAACCGAGCTTGGCGTCCTGCTGCTGTGGTTCCAAACCACGGTGTGCGAACTCGAGAAGCTCCACGACGGTGCCGCCGAGCATCCCGCCGATCATCCTTCCGTGGGCTCCGGCTTCGCCGGTGACGGCTTCCATCGACGGACCTTCGAGCTGGAGATCGAAGAACACCTCAAGGCCGAGCAAGTCGCGGTAGAACCGCAGGGAGGCCTCCATGTCCGACACCGCGATGCAGATATGCGAAAACCCCAGGACATCAATCGGTTTCTGCGTCATCGTACAGACGTCCTTCCGGATGAAGTGGCAAGCTGCGGGTCGTTGCGCCGAACCCCGCGGTAATAGCCCCAACCTACGACTAACGGCAGCAGCACCTTGTGGAACGTCCACGCCGGGAAGCGGAAAGCACTTCCGTGGGCGGTGTACACCTCGAGTCCGTCGGGTAGGGGACCCAGCACCGAACCCCATCGCCGGCCGGGAGGCTGGTAACGGCGCAGCGGTCGCCCAGCGAACGCGGCGCGCACATTGTGTGCAAGTAACGCGTCGGCCCTGTTTCTGGCCGAGCTGCGAAGCGGGTCGGTGGCCGCGATGTCACCAACTGCGAAGAGATCGGGATGGCCGGGAACGCGCAAATCCGGTGTCACGCCGACGAAGCCGTGCTCGTCAAGCAGCTCTTCGGGCAGCCACCCCGTGTTGGGCCGCACCCGTCCTACCGCCCACAACACCGCGTCGGCCGATGCCGGCGGTTGCCCGGTGCTCCATCGCACCGGTTCGCTGGTGATGCGATCACAGGCGAAGCCGGCGGCTATCACTGCCCGGTGCCCCGGATGCAGGCGCACACCCAGTTCGGCAAGGCGGCCGGCAACGCGGTCCCATGTTCGCGGGTGATGGTGGACAAGCCCCCGTTCCCCCGGGAAGTACAGGTCGACCCGTTTGGCGGGCCAGGTGGTGGCGAGTTGGGCGGCGCTGTTCACCGCCGCGGCGCCGCCGCCGATCACGATGACCGATTCGGCGCCGGCCAGGCGGTCATGCATCGTCCGCAGATCGGCATCGATTTCGGCCGCTGCCTGCACACTCGGCTGTCGCCAGAACCCATTTGTCACACCGGTCGAGATCACCAACGCGTCGTAATTCTCGGTGACGGTTGCGCCTTCTGCGCTGCGCGCGAACACCGTTCGAGTTGCGAGGTCTACACCTGTCAGCGAGGCGTGGACGATTCGTACCCGGTCCAGGCCACGAAACCGGTCGAACGGGATCCAATTCACCTGGGCCCACTGTTCGGGACGGCTGAGCCGCCATCCCAGCTCTTGGCCGCTGACCAATCCCGGTTTGGCGGATATTCCGACGACGTCGGTGTGGCGAGCCAGTCGGATCGCCGCCAGGACACCGCTGTCGCCGAGCCCGGCGACAACAACGCGCTTGCGGCTCGCCACGTCAGTCCAGTTGCCAGTTCATGTTCTTGGCGAAGGCGACCGCGTCATCGGAGATGGTGCCCAAGGCCTGGCAACGCTTGGTGTATTCGTGGACCATCGCCAGGAAGTTGAGCGGGTTGTAGGCGTCTTCTTCGTAGCTCCACAGCCCGCTGCCGGCGTAGTGCAGCACGGTCAGGGTCGGAGCCTGATGGATGCTGCCGTCGCCGGGATCCTTCATGCGGTTGAGGATTTTTCCGATGACCCAGCCTCGGCCTTCATCGATGGTGTACCACTCCGCTGGGTAGAACGGCATCTCGGAGCCAGGGAACACGTTCATCGTCGAGCCGATCCACTCCCGGATTCGTTCTCTGCCATGCATTTCCCCGTACACATGCTCCAGGTAGACGGCGTCCTCGGTGAACAGGTCTGCGTAACGCGACCAGTCTGAGCTTTTTCCAATCTCGACGACGGCCGCACTGTAGTCGCGAAACGCACGCTCGATTTCATCGCGTGACCACTGCCCCATCTGATCTCCAATCAGCTAGCGACGCGTGCCTTTTGTAGGTCGGGCGGTTCGGCTGCGCCGCGGTTGCCAGCGGGGATGCATCACGGCTTGCAGCGCCTCAGACACCAGGACCTGAAGCGGCTGATGATCGTCGGCGTTGGTGCGCACCCATTGCTGGAACGCGAAATCCGCTGCGGCGAACGCCAAGTGGACCAGCAAGGCGGGTCGGATGTCATGCTCCGGGTCGGCGCGCATGCGGGCGGCGGTGAGTTTGACCAACCGGCTCTTGTCCTCCGGAGCCATGCTGACCTTATCGAGCAGGCTGGGAGCGGCCAGGATGGCGGCGCGCCATTGTTCGGTCTCGCTGTCTTCAAATGCGCCGGTGCGGGCTTCGATCGCGCGCGCCAGCGCCACGTCGGGTGACTCGTCGCCAGGACGCTGTTCGAGCAGCGATGCGATGACCTCCCAACCGCGCCGTACCTGATCCAGAAGCAGTTCTTCTTTGCCGCTGATGTGCCGAAAGAACGTGCTCGGCGATACACCTGCGGCAGCAGCGATCTGCTCGGTGGTGACGTTGTCGAAACCGTGCGCGGCGAACAGTTGGTAGGCCGCCAACCGGATGTCGGCGCGGATCTGTGCGCGCTGGCGGTCTCGCAGCGACGCGGCCTTGGCGGGCGGGTTTTTCGCGGCGGTGTGGTCGCTCATTGTGCTACCCGCTGGAGCGGGGGCACCGGGATCGTGAAGGCCGGCGCGGTGGTGCCGCCGTCGACTCGAAGGAACACGCCGGTCACCCACGACGACGCCGGCGAAGCCAGATACACCACGGCCGCGGCGATGTCGCGCGGTGTGCCGATGCGGCGCATGGGGGTGTTCTGCTCGAACTGAGTACGCAGCGCATCGTTGCCCATGACAAAGTCCATCGCTTGAGTGGCCACGCCTCCGACACCGATCGCGTTGACCCGCACCCGCGGCGCCCACTCGGCGGCGAGGTTGAAGGTCATCATGTTCAGCGCGGCTTTGCCGGCGGCATAGGCGACCATCGAGGTCATCACCATGTCGCCGGAGCGCGACGATATGTTGACGATAGACCCGGCACCGGCGGTGTCGACCATGGCTCGTGCGGCCAGCCTCGACAGCACAAACGGCGCGGTGGCATTGAACTGTAGTGCGGTGGAGAAATATTCGGACGAGGTGTCCATCGCCGGACGGGGAGCGGTGCCTCCGGCGTTGTTGACTAGGATGTCGAGCCGCCCGAACTGCGCCACGGTCGTGTCGACGAGCTTGGTCAAGTCCTCGTCGATCATCACGTCGGTGACCACCGCCAGCCCGTTGCGACCGGTCAGTTCGATTTGGCGGACGGTGTCATCCAGATTGGACTTCGTGCGGGCCGCTACCACAACATGGGCTCCCGCCTCGGCCAGCGCAATTGCGGTGCCGCGACCGATGCCGGCACCGCCGCCGGTGACGATGGCGACCTGATCGGTGATCCGGAAATCGTCGAGGATCACCGCACCGCCCCGGCGAGTTTGGGCGCCGGCCGGCCGGCGATCATCGGCAGATCGAGATAGGTCTTGATGCCCGGCTCGGCGGCACACGCATGCGGGATCGCGTGCACGCAGTGATTGGCGGTGGCTACGACGCCGGGGTTTCTCTGCAGGCCCTCGGCGATCGATTCCGGTTGCAAGCCTTTGACAATCAGTTCGACGTCGGGGTCGCCGGTGACCTGGATTTCGAAGCGCTCGCCGCGGTCCCCGAAGCTCCATTTCGGTTCCAGGTTCTCCTCACCCATCAGCCAGTTCACCGCGGCGGTGATCACCGGCTGGCCGTCGACGAGCGCTTGCCAGCGGAAGCGACGCGCGGCCACTCTACCGGGCTCGATGGTGAGGAAGCCCGCGTCGATGGGTGCGGTGGCCACCGCGACTTCCTGGATCGAGGAGAACGTCGGATCGCGGAACCCCAGGTAGTCAGCCACCATCCACACCGAGGATTTGAATCCGCCTTCCAGCAGACTGGCCATCGGGCTGCGCGCAGCCTCCTCCGGTGTGGCGCCGAAGCCCATGATGTGGCGCACCACGTCGGGTGCGTTATAGGTGCGGATGTCGGAGAACTCCTCGGCCCGCACATGCCTGATCGCGGTGGACAACGCCGAAATCATCAGCGGGAACTTCTCGGTGATCCCGCCGGGATGAATGCCTGAGCCATGCAGCGTCACCCCGCCGTCGTGGCAGGCCTGCTCGATGGCTTGCACCCGCGGATCGATTCGGTCGGGGTACACCCAGCCGACCGGTGTGACGATGTTCTTGCCCGACCGCAGAATGGCTTTTACTTCATCGTCGTTCGGAATCAGCGGTGAGTACACCACGCAGTCCGCGTCGACCGCCAGGACGTCATCCTTGTTCGAGTTGGCCTTCACGCCCAATGGCTCGCGACCCAGGATCTCACCGACGTCGCGGCCGTCCTTGTCCGCGCTGTGTACCCAGCAGCCGACCAATTCGAGTTCGGGATGATTGAGCACGGCTTCGATCGCTGCCTTGCCGACACCACCGGTCGCCCATTGAACGACCTTGAAGGTCTTGGTGTTTCGTGGTTCCATCGACCACCGTCCTACTCGAACCTGGACACTACCGCGAGCGACTCCTTAACCAGGAGCGTATGGCGAGTTGAGAGTGACTGTCAATACCGCCGCAATTGTTCCGCTATGCGGTTTGGGGACAGCCGGGACGTCGGGCGCCTATGTTGCTCCTGCCTGGTGCCGTGCGGGAGCGGAAACCCCTGCGTTTCAACTGAATACGGGTCTTCAGCGGGGGTTGGCGCTGCGGTTCATCACCCGTTCTGCGGCCTGCCAGTGTGCGTCTGCAACCCACAAGCGCGCAAAGGACGCTATAGCTTCATCAGGCGAAACGCCGCTGATTACGCGCTTTATCTCGGCGGCCGGGAGGTTCGCCAGCGACCTGGCGAGTGATCGCCACCCGTCGTCGAACGACGACCGGGGCAGCACAACATCTACCAACCCGATCCGCTCGGCCTCCGCGGCGTCCATCACAGTGCCGGTTCCCGCAAGCAGCAGCGCCTTGCTCTTTCCGACCAATGCCGCCAGGCGCTCGACGCCGCCCCAGGCCGGCATGATTTCCAGCGCCACCTGATTGAAGCCGATTTTGATGTCGTCGGCAGCGATCCGGATGTCAGCAGCCACGGCGACTTCAGCCCCGCCGCCGAGCGCATGACCATTCAGCGCGGCGATCACCGGGGCGGGAAAGCTGGCGAGTCGATCGCAGATCGTACGCATGCGCCGCGCCATGGCAGCCGCGTCGGCCTCAGTCCTTATGCTGCTGAGTTCTTTGAGATCACCGCCGGAGACGAAGGCTCGATCGCCGGCCCCGGTGATGACCAAGGCGCTCGCTCCTTCAGCCGCATCGAGCGCCTTTTCCAACTGCTCCATGGTTTCGAGCGCGATGGCATTGCGGGCATGCGGGCGATCAATCGTCAGTACGGCAAGCCCTTGGCCGAATTCCACGTCCACCATGTGCCGCACTCCGTTAGGTGATATTGGCATTCTCCTCTGCGGAGAATAGCATGTCCCACTGCCGTACTATTCGTCGGTTGGAGTCCGATCTATGCGAACCATTCCTGCCGAATTGGTCGAGCGGTACCAGCGTGAGGGCTGGTGGACGCACGACACCCTCGGTCAGATGCTGGCGCGCGGGCTGCACGCCGCTCCGGATACCGGCTTTCGGGTGTACTCGGCGGTGCGGCCATGGTCAGGAAGTTTCCGCGACGTCGAGCGGGTGGCCCGGCGGCTGGCGGCCGGATTGCGCGCTCGCGGCGTCGGCCCGGGCGACGTGGTGGCGTTTCAGCTGCCCAACTGGATGGAAGCCGCCGCGACGTTCTGGGCAACAGCGTTTCTGGGCGCAGCGGTGGTGCCGATCGTGCACTTCTACGGCCGCAAAGAGCTGGCGCACATCCTCGCGACCGCGAAGCCCCGGGTATTCATCACGACCGACCAGTTCGGCCGGATGACCCATCAGCCGGATCTGTGCTCAGACATTCCAATCGTGGCCCTGGTCGGCCGCGACTTCGACGAGCTGCTTGTCGACGAACCGCTGGCCGACACCGCCGCCACCGACCCGGCCGGGCCGGCACTGATCGCCTTCACCTCTGGCACCACCAGCGACCCGAAGGGCGTCATCCACAGCCATCAGACGCTGGTCTGCGAGTCGCGTCAACTGGCCGGCCAGATCCGGTCGATCGGCGACAACCAGCTGATCGCGACACCGGTCGGGCACTTCATCGGCATGTTGGGCGCACTGCTCATCCCGGTTCTCAACGGCAGGTCGGTGAACCTGCTCGACAACTGGGATCCGGGCGAAGTGCTGGCCCTGCTCGAGCGCGACCAGCTCACGCTCGGCGGCGGACCGCCCTACTTCGTCACCAGCCTGCTCGACCATCCCGACTGCACACCGGCGCACCGCGCGCATATCAAGTGCCTCGGCTTGGGCGGGTCGACGGTCCCGGCGGCGGTGACGCGGCGGCTGTCGGACCTGGGCATCATCGTGTTCCGGTCCTACGGCAGCACCGAACACCCGTCGATCACCGGGTCAAGGCTGGACGCGCCCGAAGCCAAACGCCTGCTCACCGACGGTCGGCCGATGCCCGGGGTAGAAATGCGGCTGGCGCCCGACGGCGAAATCCTGAGCCGAGGCCCCGACCTGTGCCTGGGCTACACAAATGACGCGCTGACCGCGGCCGCGTTTGATGACGACGGCTGGTATCACACCGGGGATATCGGCCTGCTCGACGACGACGGCTATCTGACCATCACCGACCGCAAGGCCGACGTCATTATCCGCGGCGGCGAGAACATCAGCGCGCTGGAAGTGGAAGAAGTGCTGCTCGGCATGCCCGGAATCGCCGAGGCAGTTGTGGTGGCCGCACCCGACGCCGGCCTGGGCGAGCGCGTCGCCGCGGTGTTGCGTCTTAAGCCCGGGCACACGTTGCCCACACTCGAACGGGTGCGGGAGCATTTCGCTGCCCTGGGTGTGGCCCGGCAAAAGTGGCCGGAAGTTTTGCTCGAGGTCGCTGACTATCCGCGCACCCCGAGCGGCAAGGTGCAGAAGCGTCTGGTCCGTGAGGGCGTTGCGGTCGCGCCTGGGTGAGAATAGTATTCTCACAAATTGCGAAGGAGGATTTCATGGGCCAGTTGTCGCATCGGGAGGACGTCCCGTTTCCGATCTTTGACGCGGATAACCATCTCTACGAGCCGCCGGAAGCGCTGACAAAGTTCTTGCCCAAGGAGTACAAGGACTACGTCCAGTACGTGCAGGTCAACGGGCGCACCAAGATCGCGCTGCGCGGCGTGATCAGCAATTACATCCCCAACCCGACCTTCGAGGTCGTCGCCCGGCCGGGGGCCTGGGAGGAGTACTTCAAATACGGCAATCCGGAGGGCAAGAGCAAGCGCGAATTGTTCGGTGAGCCGATGCGCGCGATCCCGGCCTTCTTCGAGCCCGCCCCGCGCCTGGAGAAGATGAATGAGCTTGGCCTGGATCGCACACTGATGTTCCCGACCTTGGCCAGCCTGATCGAGGAGCGGCTGCGCGACGACCCGGTTGCCACCCACGTCCTGATCCATGCGCTGAACCAGTGGCTCGACGAGGTGTGGGGCTTCAACTACCAGAACCGGATCTTCACCACCCCGGTCATCACGCTGCCGATCGTCGAGAAGGCGATCGAGGAACTGGAGTGGGTGGTCAAGCGTGGTGCCCGCGCCATCCTGGTCCGCCCGGCGCCGGTTCCCGGCTTCCGTGGCCCCCGGTCGTTCGCACTGCCCGAGTTCGACCCGTTCTGGGAGCGGGTGGTCGAGCACGACGTGCTGGTCGGGATGCACTCTTCCGACAGCGGCTATTCCCGATACACCTCCGAGTGGGACGGTGCCGACCAGGAGATGCTGCCGTTCCAGACCAATGCGATGAGCATCCTCAACGAGTGGCGGCCGATCCAAGACTCGGTCGCGTCCTGGGTGATTCACGGCGCGCTTTACCGCCATCCCAAGCTGAAGGTGGCGATCGTCGAGGCCGGGTCGAAGTGGATGACGCCTTTGCTGGACGGCCTGGCCGAGGTATTCCGGAAGTCCCCGGAATCTTTCCCGAGCGACCCGGTCGAGATGGTCAAGAGCCGGATCCACGTGAGCCCGTTCTTCGAGGACGGCATCGACGATCTGGTCAACCTCGTCGGCGTCGATCAGGTCTTGTACGGCTCGGACTGGCCGCACCCGGAAGGGCTGGCGGAGCCGACCTACTATGTCAACGCGCTGTCTCATCTGCCCGTCGAGGATCAGGCAAAGATCATGGGCGGCAACCTCGGTCGACTTGTCACGGTGTGACGTATACGCCGGCCAATCAGAAGTGGCAGACCATCCCCGAGATGGTCTTGAGCGCGGCGGACCGCTTCGGCGACGCGGAAGCGGTCGTTGAAGGCCAGCTGCGTCTCAGCTTTGCTGATCTGGTCCAGCGAATCCGTTGCGCCGCAGGCGCATTCGCTGACCACGGTATCGGGAAAGGCGATCGGGCCGCGATCTGGGCACCCAATTCGGCGGAATGGATCATCGCGGCGTTCGGGCTGCTGACTGCGGGCGGCGTGCTGGTGCCGGTCAACACGCGGTTCAAGACCGAGGAAGCCGGCGACATTATCGCGCGCAGCAAAGCGAAAGCCGTTCTGGTACAGAAGGGATTTCTCGACCAGGACTACACCGCGCCGGCTGGGATACCGGTCGTCGACCTCAAATCCGACTTCCTCGGCGGCGGTAGGCCGTTCGAGCGTGCGGTGAGCGGCACCGATATCGCCGACGTGATCTTCACTTCGGGCACGACTGGCCGCCCCAAGGGCGCGATGATGAATCACCGCCAGACGCTGCGGATGTACGAGGAGTGGGCCACACTCG
>NZ_DASRBZ010000429.1:0-5706 GCF_035653355.1 Mycobacterium sp.
CGGGCGGTACCGCCCCGCCGAGCCCGGTTTGGCGCCCTAGCTCGCGCTGCACCGCGGGGTAGATGGCGTCCAGCGGTTTGCTGCCGGGGACGAAGAGGGTGTCGAACGTCACCGCCTGATGCCGGGTCAGGTCGTAGTTGAACGTCTTGTAGAAGGTCGACGGACGCGGCCCACCGAGATCCTCGAACACCTTGAGCACGACGCTGCGGGTGCGCGGCGGCTGGCCCGACTGGTACTGCTCTGAGGTGACGTCCATCTGGTAGGGCACGTCCCGCGGCGCGGACGTCTGCGCCACGTTGACGAACCCGTCCCGGTTCTGGGTGAGGAAATCGGTCATCGCCTGCTCGTCGGGGTAGTCGACAGGAAAGCTCATGTTGACCGCGTAGGTGGGGTTCGACGCCTGCACCCGGCACATCTGGCCGTCGACCGATCCGCCCAAGCTTGCGCACGGCGACTGCGCGCCTACCGCCGGGCCGACCGACCAGGTCACCAGCATCGCAGCAGCAAGCACCGCGGCCACTATCCAATTACGCATGCGTCGAATTATCCCCGCCAGACAAAACGGCGTGAGCGCCGTCAGAAAAGCAACTGCTGCCAGCCTACCTGGGCGCTATCGCGAGGCACGACAAACGAACGCCGTCGCAGTACTCGCAGACCCCGAGCCGATGCGGGTCACGACCACCGACAGCTGCTGGCTACCGCGCAAGCCCAGCCGACGACGCAGCAGGTCAGGCTCAACGTCGACACCGCGCACCAGGATCTCCAGCGGGCCGCAATCCCGCGCCGCCAGGGCCTGGCGGAGCCGCTTCTCGTTGAACGGCAGCCGCTCGAGAACCTCGAAGCCACGCTGCCCCGGCGGCAGCTGGTCGCCGGAGAGGTAGGCGATGTCCGGGTCGAGCTGCCACAGTCCATGCCGGGCGCCGTAGTGGCGGACCAGGCCCGCGCGCACCACGGCGCCGTCGGGGTCAACGATCCACCGCCCGGCAGGCCGCACCAAGCAGTCGTCCGGGTCGGTGTCGGTGATCTGCTCGCCGCGGTCAAGCACGCTGGCCCGGCGGCGCACCCCCGGCTCGGCCAACCCAACCGACCACAGGCACGCTTCGCGCACGCTGCCGTCATACGAGGTCACCTCGACCTCGCCGTCAAACCCTAGACGGTCAAAATCAATTCCGGGAGAACACTTTACAACTAAGTCACGCTCACCGTAGACGTCCAGCAGCTGATCCAGCGGGGGCTGGTAGTCGCGTGGGTCGAACCGCCGCCGACCGCCTCGGCGCCGGGCCGGATCGACCACCACTGTCGTGTCGCGGGTCACCGGATGCAGCGCATCGGCCCGGCACAGGTCGACGCTATCCGCGAGGTTGTGTTGCGCCATCGCCAGCCGGACCGGGTCGTTGTCACTGCCCACCACCCGAGCGGCCACGGCGCGCAGCGCGGCAAGTTCCGTCCCAATCGAGCATGTCACGTCGTGGACGAGGCGACCGGCCAGCCGGTTAGCACGGTGTTTGGCCACCTGGGCTGCACTGGCTTGCTGCAGCGCCTCGTCGGTGAACAACCAGCTCGACACGTCGCACAGGCCGGCCAGCTTGGCTGTCGCGCGGCGACGCAGCAGGGTCGTCTCCACCAGCGCGGGCGCGCGCTCGCCGAACCGGGCCCGCACTTTGGCGATGTCGGCGACGCGACTGTCCTCCGTGAACGCGTATGCGGCGACCGCGTGCAGCGCCGCGCTGCCCGATTCCGATCGCAGATAGGTGACGTCGGCGCGGCTGAAGGCAAAGCCGACGCTCAGGACGGCTTTACCCCGGTGAGCATCACGTTGTAGAACCAGCCCTTGGGCACCACGCGGCGCCAGACGTTGGCGTCCACCCAGCTCAGCGTCTTCCAGCCGGTGAACGCGAACTTCGCCCAACCCCAGCCCAGCCGCCCGGGCGGCACCGCGGCTTCGATGGTGCGCAGCGGCCAACCCAGCATCGCAGCGCTGAACTCCTCGGTGGCCGTCCGCACCTGCACGGCGCCGGCGTCGACGGCCATCCGCTCGAGTTCGCCCGGTGTGAAGGTGTGCAGGTCGACGAGGGCTTCCAACGCCGCGGCGCGTGACGACTCATCGAGTTCGGCTTGCGGACGCCGCCAGCTGCCCAGGCCGGGGAGCCGGGTGACGTTGGTGGTGATCCGCCAGGTCAGCGTCGACAGGTTGCGGGCGTAACGGTCGCCGACAGAGGTGGGTTCGCCGGCGAACACGAACCGCCCACCGGGCCGCAGCACCCGGATAGCCTCCCGCAACGACAATTCGACCTCTGGGATGTGATGCAGCACAGCATGTCCCACCACCAAGTCGAATGTGTTGTCGTCGTAGGGAATGCCTTCGGCGTCGGCGACGCGGCCGTCGATCTCCAACCCCAGCGACCGCCCGTTACGGGTGGCAACCTTGACCATGCCCGGCGACAGGTCGGTAACCGAACCGCGCCGCGCAACCCCGGATTGGATCAGGTTGAGCAGGAAAAACCCTGTGCCGCAGCCTAATTCAAGTGCCCGGTCGTAGGGCAGAACATGGATCTCATCGTCTGGCACGACCGCGTCGAAGCAGTGGCGAGCGTAGTCGACACAGCGCTGGTCGTAGGAAATCGACCACTTCTCGTCATAGTTCTCCGCCTCCCAGTCGTGGTAGAGCACCTGGGCCAGCTTGCTGTCATGGCGGGCCGCCTCTACTTGTTCGGCCGTGGCATGCGGCTGGGGCGACGGTTCACCGGCGACTTTCGAACTCCTCGTCATGAGACGCCAGCCTAGCCCGGCGACGATGCAGAGCGGGTTGCCACCATCAAGCCGGCGCACCGTCTTGGTGGCAGGTGCGGGCGAAAACCTCCAGGTAGCGGCGCCGCTCTGCGGCGAGCCGTTCCGAGCGGCTCAGCTCGAAGACCTCGTCGATGCCGGCTTTGGCGGCCGCCAGCGCGTGTGCCGGACCTTCGACGAACCGGCCGGCCCACGCGGCGGCCGCGTCGTAGACGTCGTCGGGTGCCACCATGTCGTCGATCACCCCCAGCGTCAACGCCTCTTCGGCGCTGAAGAAACGCCCGCTGTACACGAGGTCTTTGGCGCGGCTGGGCCCGAGCGTGCGGGTCAGCCGCGCCATCGTGGCGCCGTCGGGAATCAGGCCGGCCAGGATTTCGGTGGCGCCGAACTTGGCGTTGTCGCCACTGACCCGCCAGTCGGCGGCGAAGGCCAGGGTGAGGCCGGCGCCCAGCGCGTAGCCGGTGATCGCGGCGACAGTGGGCTTGGGTATGGCGGCGACGGCCTCGATGGCCTCGCGGCGCACGCGCGCCCAGGTCTCGGCCTCCTGCGGGCTCAGCGCGCGCAGCGCGGGCATGTCATCGCCGGCGGAAAAGATCTCGTGGCCGCCGAACAGGATCACGGCAGCCACATCGTCGCGCCCGGCCAAGTCGGCGGCCGCCGCTGCGATCTCCCGATAAAACTGACGGGTCATCGCGTTGGTGGGCGGCCGCGACAACGCCAGAGTGGCGACACCGGGATGGTCTGCGCCCAGGTAGAGGCTGACGAACTCACTCACGGCCACCGCCGGCCCCGCGCCTGGTTGTAGCGATCGGAGTCGAAAAACTCGATCACCCAGTTGTCGCCCTTGCGCGCCAGATCCGGTTGCACCGTGACGATTTGGCGTTCGACGGCCAGCACCTCGGCGACCGTCCGACCGGCCAGCGAATCCAGCTGGGTCCAGGTCGGCGGCAACAGGAAGGTGCGTCCGCCGGCGAAGTCCTCGATGGCAGCCTCGGGCGTAGTCCAGCCCGCGCGGTCTGATTCGGTGTTTTCCCCGTCGGCGAGCTGGCCCTCCGGTAGCGCTGCGACGAAGAAATAGGTGTCATAGCGGCGGGTGCGCTCGGCTTCCGGGGTGACCCAGTTCGCCCATGGCCGCAGCAAATCGGCGCGCAATACCAAGTTTTCCCGGCGCAGAAAGTCGGCGAACGACAGCGTCCCGTCAGCCAGCGCGCGGCGTGATTCGCCGTACACCGAGGCGTCGCTGACGATGCCGTGCGGGTCGTCGGCCGGCCCGGCGAACAGCACCCCGGATTCCTCGAAGGTCTCCCGCGCGGCCGCGCACACCAGCGCCTCGGCCAGGTCGGCTTCGATGCCGAACCGCTGCGCCCACCAGCTTGGGGGCGGGCCGGTCCAGGCGATGTCGGCGTTGCGGTCGCGGTCGTCCACACCGCCGCCGGGAAAGACCATGACCCCGGCCGCGAATTCCATAGCCGAGTGCCGGCGCATGAGAAAGACGGAGATGCCCCCGGCAGTGTCGCGAACCAGCATGACGGTCGCGGCGGGCCGCGGTGTCAGTGGCACGAACTGCTCGCCAGTCGGTGACGTCATAAGCGTCTCCGGTGTGCTGCACGGGCGCGAGTGCGCCGGGCGAAGTAACGACCATCGATGACGTCGACGGCAATCGACTGGCCGAACGCCGCTGACAGGTTCTCGGCGGTAAGCACATCGGGCAGCAAGCCCGCCGCGACGACCTGGCCTTCGGACAACAGCATGCAGTGGCTGAAGCCGATAGGAATTTCCTCGACGTGGTGGGTGACCAAGACGAGCGCGGGGGCGTCGGGGTCGGCGGCCAGGTCGGTCAGCCGCGCCATCAGCTCTTCTCGCCCGCCCAAGTCCAGTCCGGCGGCCGGCTCGTCGAGCAGCAGCAGTTCAGGGTCGGTCATCAACGCTCGGGCGATCAGCACGCGTTTGCGCTCGCCTTCGGAAAGGGTGTCGTAGGTGCGGTCGGCCAGGTGTTCGGCGCCCAGGCTCTCCAGCATGTCGATGGCACGGTTGTAGTCGACGTCGTCGTAGCGCTCGCGCCACCGGCCCAGAACCGCATAGCCCGCCGAGACGACGAGGTCGCGCACCACTTCCTCGCCAGGAACCCGTTGCGCCAACACCGACGAGCTCAAACCCACGCGGGACCGCAGCTCGGTCATGTCAACGCGGCCCAGTCGTTCGCCGAGCACGTAGGCGACACCCGACGACGGGTGCTCGGCCGCGGCGGCGATCCGCAGCAGCGAGGTCTTGCCGGCACCGTTGGGCCCGACGATCACCCAGCGTTCGTCGAGCTCGACCGCCCAGTCCACCGGGCCCACCAAAACGCGCCCACCGCGTCGCAACGAAACATCTCTGAAGTCGATCAGCAGATCAGGGTCGACTGCATCGCTAATCTGGTCGGTTCCGGCCGTGAATTCTTGCGAATCCACGGCTTTCACCTCCGGCTTGCGGTTTTGGACACCCGACCATCGTGCCGTACCCCTGCCGAGCAGACGCAAAAGGCCCCAATTTCGGCAGGAAGTCGGGGCTTTTGCTTCTTTCGGCACTCCACCCGGGGGCTGCCCGGCTATTCCGGCGGAA
Source organism: Mycobacterium sp. (assembly GCF_035653355.1). Lineage (GTDB taxonomy): Bacteria > Actinomycetota > Actinomycetes > Mycobacteriales > Mycobacteriaceae > Mycobacterium. Next base: position 5,389 of record NZ_DASRBZ010000429.1, read on the forward strand.
TCTCGACTCGCCGCAACACGCCGTCGACCGCGTCGGCGGCCTCGATCTCACCGCGGGTGACACCCAGCAAGAACAGCACGGTGTCGAGGTAGGGATAGCTCAGCGAGGCGTCGGCGACCTCGCGCAGTGCGGGCTTGGCGTTGAACGCCACCCCGAGGCCGGCTGCGGCCAGCATGTCGATGTCATTGGCGCCGTCGCCGACGGCGACAGTCTGCTCCAGCGGCACCCCGGCCTGGTGCGCAAAGTCGCGCAGCGCCTTGGCTTTTCCGGCCCGGTCGATGATCGGGCCGACCAGGCGGCCGGTGAGTTTGCCGTCGA
>NZ_DASRBZ010000430.1:0-9290 GCF_035653355.1 Mycobacterium sp.
CACCGAATATGCATTCCGCCATCCGCTGATCCGTGCGGTGGCCTACGAGTCTCAGCTGAAGTCGGAGCGTGCCCATCTGCACCGGCGGCTGGCGGCAGCCCTCGAGCCGAGCGACGAAAATGGGCCGTTGATCGCCGAGCACCTGGAGGCCGCCGGAGATCTGCACGGTGCGTTTGCCTGGCATATGCGCGCCGGCACGTGGCTGCGGGCATACCGCGACATCGGTGCGGCGTGGACCAGTTGGCAGCGAGCACGCCAGATTGCCGACCGGCTGCCCGCCGACGATACTGGCCGCACCGCAATGCGGATCGCACCACGGGCCCGGCTGTGTGCAACCGCCTGGCGAGCCGGCGGGAGCGTCGCCGACACCGGGTTTGACGAACTCCGAAGCATGGCCGCCGCGGCTGATGACAAAGTGTCACTGGCCATCGGAATGGCCGGGCAAATCGCCGCACTCAGCGGCGATGAGCGTCATCGCGAAGCGTCGCAGCTATCCTCCGAGCTCGCAATTCTGCTGGAGTCGATCGGTGACCCTACGCTGACGGTCGCGCTGCTGTGGACGGCGCTGACGCCAAAGCTCAGTGTGGGCGAGGTAACCGATTGCTCGCGGCTGGCGCAGCACATGATCGATCTGGCCGACGGTGATCCCCATAAGGGCGATCTCATCATCGAGACACCGCTGATATTGGCGTTGATGGCGCGAGCCGTCGCGCATGCATGGTGTGGTCAACCGGCCTGGAAAGACGAGCTCGAGAAGTCTGCGGCGATGTGCCGCGAGGTCAAGCCGGGTGGGCGTGCGGCGCTCGAGCTAACCTACATATACGGCTTCGGGATACTGCAGGGGCTGCTGCGCTCCGATACCCCGATGCTGCAGGACACCGCCGAGACGCTGAAATTGGCAGAACTGCGAGGCGACAATTACGCGCTGACAGCTGCGAGGCTTCTGCGAGGGCTTGTCCTGGCTCAATCAGACGACCCAGACGGCAGGGATGGCTTCCCGCTACTCGCCATGGCCCGTGATGCCGTGTTGGAGAAGCGGTTCCTAACGACCGGGTTGCAACTGATCGACCTGGTAAGTGCCAAGGAGAAGGCACGCACCGGCGATCGGGACGGCGCCATCGAGATCCTGCGCGCAATGGCAGAACGTCAATCCGCCACCGGTGAAACGATTTTTCTCGCGACAGCCGTGATCGCTCTGGTCGAGACATTGCTGCAACGCGGCAGCGACGCCGACGTGGCTGAAGCGCAGACTGCGATCGAGCGGTTGGCGACCGTGTCCGTCGAACCCGGGTTCGTGCTGTATGACGTCGCACTGCTACGGCTCCGTGCGTTATTGGCAAGGGCTCGCGGTGATAATCAAACCTACCGCGACTTCGTCGATCGCTACCGCAGCATGGCGACATCGCTTGGCTTCGAAGGCCATATCGCGATGGCTGAGACGATGTGACGACCGCTAGATCGCTACTTGGTCAACCAAATCGGCTGGCTCGCTGACCACTTCGCCCAGTTGCCGTCGACGGTAGTTCGCAGAGGCCGCACGCCACAACATGGCAGGGCGCAGTAGTCGGCTAGGCGGATCGACGAGTGCGGTTACCTTGGTGAACTGATTAAATGCGGCAGCGTCGAATTCGGCGGCCGCCAACACGCGATCCACATACCCATTGAACAACCTTGTTGCCAGCGGTCGCGCGCCCTCAACTTCAGGTAGCGCCAGGTCGCCGCCGGCCGCCAGTTGCCAGGCCTGGCGGATCGCGCGTGTGGTAGCCCTGAAAAACTGAGAAGCCAAATCTATTGGGCCGACGGACAAACAGCCGCGCAGCGCTAACGCTTCGAGCGCGGCCACGGTCATCCCTTGCCCATAAACCGGGTTGAAGCTGCAGATCGCGTCACCCGTAACGAGCAGCCCGCTCGGGAAGCGCCGCATCTTGTCATAACGGCGCCACCTACTGGACGGAACACGGTGTCGCGCCACATCGCCAATGGGTTCGGCGTCGCGCAGCGCGGCCAGCACATGCGGCGGGGCGAATTCCTCGGCAAAGTCGCACATGGCGGAAAGCTGGCAGGGCGGCACCCGGCCCGCCATCCCGAACATGGTGAGCATCCCCCTGTCATGCTCACAACGCAGGAAGCCCATCCCGGTGGGTCGGCCGGGCACAACACCGACCACGACGCCCATCTCGTGAAGTGCGGCGGGCCGCATCCGTAGCAGCTGACTGGCATAGGCCAGGTGGACCATGACCTGATCTTCGATCGGGCGGCCGTAGCCGAGTTTCTCCAGCCAAAGCGGCGTGCGGGCGGCGCGTCCGGTCGCGTCGACGACCAGATCGGCAGACACAGTGACCCCTCGTCCGCTGCGGCGGTCGATCGCCCTGGCGCCGGTGACGCGGGCGTGGCTCGGCGTCGACGTCAAGGCCACGACATCCTGATCCTCAAGGAAGGTGATGTTGTCGATGGCGCGGACGCGCCGCCGCACGTGGTATTCCAGGAACGGCCTGCTCGTCAGATAGACAGTGAAATCCTCGGCCGAACCCGTGTTGATGGCCCGATGACCGCCAAGGTTGAAATGCAGCTTCGACAGGTCCTGGCCGTCGAAGTAAGGCGCACCCGCGGTGACCAGCTCGTCGAGAATCCCAGGGAGCAGCTCCTCCAGTACCTGCGCTCCCCGCGCCAGCAGAGCATGTAAGTGACGCCCCTGCGGTACGCCGCGGCGGTTGACGGGTTCGTCAGGCAGGATGTCGCGTTCTACTACTGTGACCGTCTCGAAGAAGTCCGACAGAGCCCGGGCGGCCAGCAGACCAGCCATGCTCGCACCCAAGACCACTGCGCGGTCCCCAACCTTGGCCATCGCACACCCCGCTTTCGTCGAGTCGTCTGGCGACGAAAGCCATGCTCATGGCGGTGGCCGGGACGGCATAGCGTAGTCGACTACTCGAGATTCGCTGCTGAACTGCCACGTCGAGCACCGATGCACGGCTATAGTCGGCCCGTGATCAGCGGCGATCCGCTGACCGGGCGTGAGAGCGAACTGAAAGTTATTCGCCGTGCGCTGAGCGGGTTTGGCAATTGCTCTGGCGTCGTCATCGCCGGAGCGGCCGGCGTGGGTAAGACCCGGCTCGCTCGAGAGGTGCTGGCCCGCGCTGCCGCGACCGGCGACTGCATCAACTGGATTGCCGGCACCGAGTCAGCGCGACCCCTTCCGCTGGGCGCATTCGCCGCTCTGCTCACCGACGCGATCGCGGACCCGTTGCCCAACGTGCGACGCGTGATCAATACCTTTGTCGCCCAACAAAATCAAGCTCGCGTATTGATCGGCGTGGACGACGCGCATCTCCTTGACGGACTGTCGGCACACGTCGTGCACCAATTGGCGTCGACCCGCGGCGTGCGACTTGTCGTAACCGTGCGAACCGGTGCGGACGAGCCCGACGCCGTCACGGCCTTGTGGAAGGACGAGCTGCTGATGCGGCTGCATCTGGGACCGCTGTCGGCCGCGGCAACGCGTTCGCTGATCGAATCCGCCGTCGGTGGATCGGTGGATGCCCGCACCGCCGAGCGGTTCTGGAAGCTAACGGGCGGCAACGCGCTGTTTTTGCGGCAGCTGCTCGCCGACCAAATCGAGGCCGGCCGAATGCGGCAGGTAGCCGGGGTGTGGATGTGGGACGGCGATGTCGCGGTATCGCCGAACCTCAGTGACATTCTGGGCCGGCAGCTGAGTCGGATGACCCCGGGTGTGGCACGCGTCGTCGACACCTTGTCGCAGTGCGAACCGCTTGCTGTGGAACTGCTTTGCGATCTGGTACGCCGACGAGACATCGAGTCCGCTGAGCAAATGCATCTCGTCACGGTGGAGCGGCTCGGAAACGAGCGACTGGCGCGGCTAGCGCATCCGCTGTTCGGTGAGCTTCGCCGCGCAACCGCTGGAGAACTCTATTTGTCGAAGATCCGTGGACGGTTGGCGCAACGACTGGGCCAAGACGTCGACCGCGACATGCGGGCAACGGTGCGCCGGGCCCTGCTGACGCTCGACTCCGATTTGGATCCCGACCCCGACCTGTACCTGAAGGCGGCGCGCTTCGCAATGATGCTGTTAGACCCCGATTCGGCCGAGCGGTTCGCGGCCGCGGCAGCAGCCTGCGGTGCACCCGACGCGGCGCCGATGCGGGCAATGACGCTGGTGCTCCTTGGCCGAGGGGAACAAGCCGAGAACGTGCTGCGGGGCGTGTCTGAGAGCGGTCGCGAGGACACTCATCGATGGTCGACCATCCGGGCGGCCAACCTGATCTGGATGCTCGGCCGGCCGAAGGAGGCCGAGGCCATCCTCGACGACTTGGCCGCGGCAACCGAATCACCATCCGACCGCGATGCACGGATCGCCATCGAAGCCTGCGTCGATGCGGTGTCTGCGCGCTGCCTTGCCGCTGAAGAGAAGGCCAGGGCAGTACTTGGTTCGCGGACGCTTTCCGACTTTCACGCGATGATGGCCTCGATCGCGCTGGTCATGGCAATGGGGGCACTTGGTCACGTCGACGACCTGAGCGTCGTCGCCGAACGGGCCATCGACCGAGCAATCACCGCGTTCGAATCCTCGCCGATGCGATTCTGGTTCGGCGCCGTGCACGCCCGCGCCTGCCGATTGACCGGCCGGATCGACGAGTGTGTGCAGTCAGCCCAGCGGATCGCGGACTCGGCACGAGATGTACCCGGTCTGGCATACGCCAACTTGGCTTTCTTGTTGGGGCACGCCGATCTTGTGCGAGGTTTTGTTGGCAATGCCGTCGGGCTCCTGCGAGAAGCCCGCGCAGGAGTAGAAAAGCATGGCGCAACAACCGGTTTGCGGCCAGCCAGTTGCTTCGGGTTGGCCGAAGCGCACGCCAAAATGGGGCAGGTGGCCGCAGCGGAGGAAGCGCTGGCCGACGCGCAGCGTTTCGTACCGCCCGACTATGTGTTCATGCAGACCGCGTTGTCCTTGGCGACGGGCTGGACCTTGGCGGCCAAAGGCCTTCTGAGCGACGCCATCGCGGCAGCGCATGGGGCGGGCATAGAGGCACGCCAGCGCGGTCAGCCGACGCATGAGCTTGCGTGCCTTCAAGCAGCGGCCCAATGGGGTGACGCGTCGGACGTGAATCGAGCTAGTGAGCTGGCTGACGCATTATCGCTTCCGCTTGCGGAAACCGTTGCGCTGCATGCTCGATCGTTGCTGACTGGCGACGGCGAAGGCCTACTCACGGCATCGTCGGGATACCGAGCGATCGGTGATCGGGCCGCCGCCGCCGATGCCGCCGCACAGGCCGCTGCCGTCTTCACCGGCGGACAGCAGCGTCAGCGGGGACTCTACGCGGCGGCGATCGCGCGGGAGCTGGCCGACGAATGCGGCGGGCTTTGCACACCGGCGTTGCACAGCATGGTCGGGCTTCCGCTGAAGGGCCGGCAGCGGGAGGTGGTCGAATTAGCCGTTGCCGGTTTGTCCAACCGCGAGATCGCCGAGCGGCTGGTGATGTCGGTGCGCACGGTTGAAGGCCACCTCTACCGGGCGTGCCAGCGCGTTGGGGTGAACACTCGCGACGAGCTCAGTACGGTGATCAGATCCGGCGCGGCCGACCGCTGACAGACGATGGACGTTGACGTCGCAGAGTTGCACTTGACGGTGTGCCGGCGCTTTGGTGATGCTGTCCGGGCGGCCGACGGAAAATGGGATCAGCTGTCGCCGTGTGAGGGCTGGAATGCCCGCGACGTTGTGGAGCATGTGATCGGATTTCACGACGCGCTGCTCTTGCGGCCCTTCGGATTAAAGCCGGAGCGTCCGCGCGAGGACCCCCGCCGACGCTGGCAGTTGACCTTCGACCGGCTGTGCGTGGCATTCGATCGCGGCGATCTGCTCCAACGGGTCGTTGAGGTGCCGTCCGTCGGGAACAATCCGCCCGCCCGCCGCGAGCTGACGACGCTGGTGCCACGGCTCACCCAAGACGTATTGGTACACACCTGGGACTTGGCTCGCGCGGTGGGAGCCGATGACCGGCTTGATCCCGATTGGTGTGCATTGTTTTTCGACCAACTGCCCAAGGATCCTGAGGCCCTCAGCAGATCCGGGATGTTCGCGGCTCCGATCGCCGTGGACGACGACGCCGACATTCAGTCGAAGCTGCTCGCACGCCTCGGCCGTGATCCGGCCTGGCCCTGAGCGCGAAAGGCCAGTTACGACACGCCAATTCGCGAAAAGCGTGCTATAAGTGGCCACTCAGCGAGTCATGACGGGTAGCGCCGCGGGGTGAACACCCGGTCGGCGGAATCCGCCGAGTACCACTGGGTTTGCGACGAGCCGACGATCAGCAGGCAGCGCATGTCGACCTCCGCCGGATCCAGGTCGGCCAGCCGCACCACCGTGACCTGCTCGCCCGGGCGGGAAACGTCGCGACCGATCACCACCGGTGTGCCGGGGTCGCGATGGGCCAGCAGCAGATCGCGCATGGCGGCGACCTGCCACGTGCGCGTCTTCGACGCCGGGTTGTAGATCGCCAGCACCATGTCGGCGGCAGCCGCGGCGGACAACCGGGCCGCGATGACGTCCCACGGTTTGAGCCGGTCGGACAACGAGAGCACCGCATAGTCATGACCCAGCGGCGCGCCGACCCGGCTGGCGACCGCCTGCGCGGCGGTCATCGCCGGAATGACCCGGACTTGAACACCGGGCCACTGCTTGGCCTCCTCAAGCACCGCGGTGGCCATCGCGAACACCCCGGGATCACCGGAGGACACCACGGCTACCGTGCGGCCCTGCTCGGCCAGCGCACAGGCGAGCTGGGCGCGTGCCACTTCGTCGGTGTTGTCGCTGGGATGACGACGTTGACCGTTGTGGGCCGGGATGCGATCCAGGTACGGGCCATAACCGATCAGGTCCGTGGCGGCGGCCAGTTCCCGGCGGCTTTCCGGCGTCATCCAGTCGCTGTGTCCGGGACCCAGTCCCACCACCGCGACGGCGCCGGCCTGCGGTTCGCGACAGCGACCGCCGGGCAGTAGCGCCAGCGAAAAATACGGCACGGTGTCCTGGTCGACGTCGGCGGCGGCCAGCACCCGCTGCCCGGTGGTGCTGGCTCGCTCCACATAGAAGGCGTCGTCGAGCCGGCCGGATAACGAAAGAGCTTCGCGCACAGCGGGATATGAGCGTCCGAGTTTGAGAACCACGGCGGCGTCGGAGTCGGCCAGCCGGCGGGACAGCTCGGCGACACCGAGAGTGCCCGGCAGCACCGACAGCACCTGATCACCGGCGACCAGCGGTGTCCCGATCGCCGCGGAAGCCGCGCTGACCGACGTCACACCCGGCACGATGACCGCATTGAACCGCTTTGTCAGCCGCGTGTGTAGATGCATGTAGGAGCTGTAGAACAGCGGATCGCCCTCGGCCAGCAGCGCCACATTCCGTCCGGCATGAAGGTGCGTGGCGATCCGCTGCGTTGCCTCAAAATAGAAATCCTCCAGCGCGCCGGCATAGCCGCCGGGGTGATTCGTGCCCTCGGTGGTCACCGGGTAGACGAGGTGCTCCTCGATCTGTCCCGGCCGCAGATACGGTTCGGCGATGCCGCGGGCGATGCTGCGGCCGTGCCGCGCACTGTGATAGGCCACCACATCGGCCTCGCCGATCACCCGGGCAGCCTTGACGGTTACCAACTCCGGGTCGCCGGGCCCCAGCCCGACACCGAAGAGCGTGCCGCGCTGAGTCATTGGATGGTCGCCGCGATTGCGTTGACGGCCGCGGCAGCCATCGCGCTACCGCCGCGGCGACCCCGCACTATCAGATACGACATCCCGCGCGGGCGCTCGATGAGCTCCTGCTTGGACTGCGCCGAGCCGACGAAGCCGACTGGTCCGCCGAGCACCGCCTCCGGCGCGGGCACTCCCTCGTCCACCAGTTCCAGTAACCGAAACAGCGCAGTGGGCGCATTACCGACGGCCAGCACGGCGCCGGCCAGCCGGTCCGCCCACAGTTCTACCCCGGCTGCCGAGCGCGTGGTGTGCCGGCGAGCGGCCAGCTCAGCGGTCCGCGGATCAGCCACTAGTGACACAATCTCGTTGCCCCGCAGACGACCTGAAGTAATCCCGGCGGCCACCATTGACGAGTCGCATAAGACCGGGGCGCCGCCTGCCAGGGCGGCACCAGTGCGGGTGACGACGTCGTCGGTGTAGGCAACGTGCTCGGCCAGGTCGACCTGGCCGCAGGTATGGATCAGCCGGACCACCACCTGCTCGAGGTCCACGGGAAACCGGGCCAGGTCCGCTTCGGCGCGGATGGTCGCGAACGACTGCCGGTAGATCTCGGCGGCATCGCGAAGGTAGTCGAGCACCCGCTCACCTTAAGACCTCAGGAAGACCTGAGCAGTCGGTAGCCGTCTCCGGTTGCCACCAGCACCTCACCCGCCGGCGGGCTACCACACGCCCGCTCGCAGCCGACGAAGTGCCGGTGCCCGCCGGCAGCAGTGCTCAGCGACTGTGCAGCGTCGGCCCGCACGTCGGCGACAGAGCGCGCACAGCCGGGACTGCCGGTGCAGGCGCTGACGGAAAGCCATGGGGAATTCTCGTCGAACACCAACCCCAACGGCGCCAACACCCGCAGCGCCGCGTCGGCCGTCGCCTCGTAGAGATCGCACACCAGCACCGACCGCCACGGCGTGATGACCAGCGGCGCCTCGATGGCGGCAAGGTAATCGGCGACTTGAGCGGTCAACACGCCAAGCGGCACAGCCGCGCCCAACGCGATCCTCCCGTCGTCCTGCTTGATCCATCCAACCGGGGGCCGAAGGACCGCATGAAACGGTGTGTCGCTCAGCTCAATGCCCGGCAAGAGCGCCTCTGGTTGTCTCAATTCAGCAACACGCCAAGCCTTTTCGCGCATCTCGGTAAAGCGCTCGGCGACACTGACCAGCGCCGCCACGCCCTCGGAAGCTGCCAGTCGCACGCCAGTGTCCCGCCCGGCCAGTAGCAGCGCGACCGCGTCGTCGGAAAAATGTAGAGCCACATCGGCGGCGAGCCCCGACACGTCGCCGCGGCCGTCGTCAACGCTGAACCAGAACCGGCCCGGCAACGCGGCCAAAGTGGGTTTACCCTGAATCGCCTCGTCCAGCTCGGCGACGAAGCCGCGTACGTCGGTGAGGCCCCCGACCCGCCCCGACAACGGTGACGCGACGATATTGCGGACCCGCTCATGCGTCGCCGACGGCAGCAGTTGGGCTCCGGCCAGCGCTTGGGCGACCGCCGCGGTATCGGTGATACCGCGGATTTGCACGTTCCCACGCGCCGTC
>NZ_DASRBZ010000431.1:0-6344 GCF_035653355.1 Mycobacterium sp.
TGAGCCGGAGCCGGACTATGTCCTGGTGCACGACGCCGCGCGTGCGCTGACGCCGCCAGAGCTGGTGGTGCGCGTGGTCGAGGCGTTGCGTGCCGGCCATCCGGCGGTTGTGCCCGCATTGCCGGTGTCGGACACGATCAAAGCCGTCGACGCCAACGGGGTGGTGCTGGGAACGCCGGAGCGAGCCGGCTTGCGGGCCGTGCAAACCCCGCAGGGGTTCGCCACCGAGCTGCTGTTGCGCGCGTACGAACACGCCGAGTCGGGCGATTTCACCGACGACGCCTCCGTCGTCGAGCATGTCGGCGCCCAGGTGCAGGTCGTCGACGGCGACCCGCTGGCGTTCAAAATCACCACCCGGCTCGACCTGTTGCTGGCTCAAGCGATCGTCAACCAGTGAACGGGCTACCGCGCATCGGGTTGGGCAGCGATGTGCATCCAATCGAGCGCGGACGGCCATGCTGGTTGCTGGGGCTGCTTTTTCCCGACGTCGACGGCTGCGCTGGGCATTCCGACGGCGACGTCGCCGTGCATGCGCTTTGTGACGCCCTGTTGTCAGCTGCCGGGCTGGGCGATCTCGGTGAAGTGTTCGGAGTCGACGATCCGCGCTGGCGCGGTGTCAGTGGCGCGGGAATGCTCGGCCATGTCCGCGACCTGCTCGCCGCGAACGGCTATCGGGTCGGCAACGCCGCCGTCCAGGTGATCGGCAACCGACCCAAGGTCGGGCCCCGACGCGTCGAGGCCCAGCAACTGCTGTCCGAGCTGCTGGGCGCGCCGGTGTCGGTATCGGCGACCACCACCGACGGGCTAGGTCTCACTGGGCGTGGGGAAGGGCTTGCGGCCATCGCCACCGCGCTGGTGGTCCCCTCGGGCGGGCGAGCAGACGCATAAGCGCCCGGTCCTCGGACAAATGGGGGGCCTGCGCGTCTGGTGGCGCGGGTGCGTCGAATAGCCCGGTAAGCTGGCACGTCGTGATCGATCGCGGCCAGCTGCGGCTACACGACACGGCGACTGGCGCCGTGCGTGATTTCGTTCCCCTGCGGCCAGGCCACGTCTCCATCTACCTGTGCGGCGCCACCGTCCAAGGCCTGCCGCACATCGGCCACGTGCGCAGCGCGGTGGCCTTCGACATCCTGCGCCGCTGGCTGCTCGCGCGCGGCTACGACGTCGCATTTATTCGCAACGTGACCGATATTGACGACAAGATCCTCAACAAGGCCACCGCGGCGGGCCGGCCCTGGTGGGAGTGGGCGGCCACCTACGAGCGCGAGTTCACCGCCGCCTACGACGCGCTGGGCGTGTTGCCGCCGTCCGCTGAGCCCCGTGCCACCGGCCACATCACGCAGATGGTCGAGCTGATCGAGCGGCTGATCAACACCGGTCACGCCTATACCGGCAACGGCGACGTGTACTTCGACGTGCTCAGCTACCCCGACTACGGCCAGCTGTCCGGGCACCGGATCGACGACGTCCATCAAGGCGAGGGAGTGGCCACCGGCAAACGCGACCAGCGTGACTTCACGCTCTGGAAGGGCGCCAAGCCGGGGGAGCCGTCCTGGCCCACGCCATGGGGCCGCGGACGTCCCGGCTGGCACACCGAATGCGTGGCGATGGCGCACGAATACCTCGGTGCCGAGTTTGATATCCATTGCGGCGGAATGGATTTGGTGTTCCCACACCACGAGAACGAGATCGCCCAGAGCCGCGCGGCCGGCGACGGGTTCGCCCGCTACTGGCTTCACAACGGCTGGGTCACCATGGGCGGCGAGAAGATGAGCAAGTCACTGGGCAACGTGTTGTCCATCCCGGCCATGCTGGAACGGGTCCGGCCGGCCGAACTGCGCTACTACCTTGGCAGCGCGCACTACCGTTCGATGCTGGAATTCTCCGAGAGCGCGCTGCACGACGCGGTCAACGCCTACGTCGGGATCGAGGACTTCCTGCATCGGGTACGGCGCCGGGTGGGCACCGTGGTGCCCGGCTGCTGGACGCCCCGGTTCGCGCAGGCGCTCGACGACGACCTGTCAGTGCCGATCGCGCTGGCCGAGATCCACCACGCGCGCGCGGAAGGCAACCGCGCTCTCGACGCTGGCGACCACGACGCCGCGCTGGCCAACGCCAGTTCGATCCGCGCAATGATGGGCATCCTCGGCTGTGATCCGCTGGACGAACGCTGGGAGTCCCGCGACGAGACGTCGGCCGCGCTGACGGCCCTAGATGTGCTGGTGCAGGCTGAACTGGAGCGACGGGAAAAGGCCCGCGAGCAACGAAACTGGGCACTGGCTGACGACATTCGTGACCGGTTGAAAGAAGCCGGCATCGAGGTGACCGATACCGCCGACGGTCCGCAGTGGTCGTTGGTCGGCGATGACGACAAGTAATGGCCGGTAACTCGCGCCGCCGCGGGGCCGTACGCAAACCCGGCACCAAAAAGGGCCCCACCGTCGGCTCGGGCGGGCAACGCCGCCGCGGCTTGGAGGGCCGGGGGCCCACGCCGCCGGCGCACATGCGTCCCCATCACCCCGCCGCCAAGAAAGCCAAGTCGCGCCCGCGTAAGCCGGCCAAACGCAGCGACGACACTGAGGTGGTGCTCGGCCGCAACCCCGTGCTGGAATGCTTGCGTGCCGGTGTCCCTGCGACCGCATTGTATGTGGCGCTCGGCACCGAAGCCGACGAGCGGCTCACCGAATCCGTCCGGCGGGCAGCCGATTCCGGTATCGCAATCCTAGAGGTTCCGCGCACAGACCTGGACCGCATTACCACCAACGGCCTTCACCAGGGTATTGCGTTACAGGTCCCGCCGTACGACTATGCCCATCCCGACGACCTGCTGGCCGCCGCCATGGAGTCACCGCCGGCGCTGCTGGTCGCGTTGGACAACATCTCCGATCCGCGCAACCTGGGCGCAATCGTGCGCTCGGTGGCGGCATTCGCCGGGCACGGTGTGCTAATCCCGCAGCGGCGCTCGGCGGCGGTGACAGCGGTAGCGTGGCGGACCAGTGCAGGCGCGGCGGCCCGGGTTCCGGTGGCTCGTGCTCCCAATCTGACTCGTACACTGAAGGATTGGACAGACCGCGGGCTGCATGTAATCGGTCTCGACGCCGATGGCGACACCACGCTCGACGACCTCGACGGCACCGACCCGTTGGTGGTGGTCGTGGGTTCGGAAGGCAAGGGCCTGTCCCGGTTGGTCCGAGAGAACTGCGACGCGGTGGTCTCAATCCCGATGGCCGGCCCCGCCGAATCGCTGAACGCCTCGGTGGCCGCGGGGGTGGTGCTTGCCGAAATCGCCCGTCAGCGCAGGACGTAGCGCACATGGGTCGTCGCCTCGGCGCCCTGCTGGCGGTGCTGGCGGCCGTCGCGATCCTGGGCCCGCTGCCGAGCGCCGCCGCACAGCCAACGATGTTCGACCTGGTGGCGCATCGCGGCGGGAGCGGCGAGACGACCGAGGAATCGCTGCGCGCGTTCGCCAAAGCGCTCGAAATAGGCGTCAGCACCCTGGAATTCGACATCGGAATCACCAGGGACCGCCAACCTGTGGTGTGGCACGACTCGACGATTGAACCGGCGAAGTGCTCAGACACCGGGCCGGCGTTCGCGGGCGACCCGCAATATCCGTACGTGAGAAAGCCTCTACACGATCTGACCGTGGCGCAAATCCGCACGCTTGACTGCGGCAAGCTGCTTGACGAATTCCCTCACGCGGAAGTCGTGCGCGGCAATAAGATCGCCACCCTTCCTGAGGTGTTCGCGCTGACCGACTCATATCGCGCCGATGTGCGCTATGACATCGAAACCAAGGTCGACGCCGCCGATCCGGCGACATCAGCATCGCCTGAAGAATTCGTCGACGTCGTACTGGCCGCGGTCAGGTCAGCGGGAAGGGTAGACCGGGTGGAGATCGAGAGCTTCGACTGGCGAACACTGCCGATGGTGCGCCAAGCCGAGCCATCGATTCCCTTGGTGACGTTATGGAACGAGGCGACGTGGACACCGGATTCGCCATGGCTAGCCGGAATCAACCCGGCCGTCGTCGGCGATCCGCTCATCGGTGCCAAGATGGTCGGCGCCGACATCGTCTCGCCCAGCTACTCTGTGGTCGACCAAGCGTTCGTCGGCCGGGCACACGCATTGGGGCTCAACGTGATTTCCTGGACAGTCGACGACGCTGCGACCATGCGAGCACAGATCGCCACCGGTGTTGACGGCATCATCACCAACTATCCGGCTCGGCTGCGCACAGTCATGGCCGAGCTCGGAATGCCGCTGCCGCGGCCATATCAGCCGGTTACAGGCCCAGCAGTCGCGCGCTGACCCACAGCGCAAGAACCGAGGCCACCAGGGCCGTGGGCACGGTGCACAATCCCAGCCTGGTGTACTCGCCGACGCTAGCGGGCACGTCATAGCGGCGAAGAACCCTGCGCCACAGCAGATTCGAGAGCGAACCGGCATAGGTCAAATTCGCGCCGATGTTCACCCCGAGCAGCACCGCGAGGATCGCTGCCGGCCCGCTGGGTGCCACCAGCGGCACCAGGACCAGCGTCGCCGGCAAGTTGTTGACCACGTTGGCCAGAACAGCGGCCACCGCCGCGATACCGAGCAGCGCAAGCAACCCGTGGCCGGCTGGAATCAGCGCGCACATGCGGTTGGCCAGGCCGTTGAGCATGACTGCCTGCACCACCACACCCAGCGCCAGCACGAACACCAAGAACGGCAGGTTGACGGCGCGCACAATCTCCACCACCGAGGTGCGACGGTGGCTGAGGCTTCGCACGGCCAGCGCGCCGGCCCCTGCCAGCGCCGCCCAGGCCGGTGACACGCCGGCCGCCTCAGCGATCGCGAACCCGGCCAACGTCAGCGCTACCACCACCAGTGCGAACAGCGGCAGCTGCGGCGGCGGACCAACCTCATGGCGATCCGGCACCACGCGCAAATCGGCGGCGAAAAACCAGCGAAAGACCACGTACACGGTGGCCACCGCGACCACCCACGGCAGCGCCATCACCATCGTGAACTTAACGAAGGACAGATGTGCGACATGGAAGGCCAGCAGATTGGTCAGATTCGAAACCGGAAGCAGCAGCGAAGCGGCGTTGGCCAGATGCGCGCTGGCGTAGGCGTGCGGACGCACCGGCGCCCGCAACCAGCGCACGGTGGACAACACCACCGGCGTCAACAACACCACGGTGGCGTCCAGGCTCAACACTGCGGTGATAACGGCGGCGATCGCGAACACCTGCCGCAGCAGGTGCCGCGACGGCCCCGCATGGGCCCGTGCCATCGCCGCCCCGGCGGCCTCGAACAACCCCTCGTCGTCGCACAGCTTGGCCAGCACCAACACGGCGCCCAAGAACGCGACGACCCGCAGCAGCCGAGCAGCTTCCGCGGCTGCCTCGTGCACCGAGATTGCACCCAGCACGATCAAGAGCGCGGCGGCCGGGACCGCCGCGAACGCCTCAGGCCAGCCGCGTGGGCGCGCGACGGCGAAGCCCAGCACGACAGCAAGCAGCACCAGGGCGAGGACAAGCGTCAACGGTCAGATCCACGGATCCTCGCGCCGCCACAGCGTCGGCAGGTGCAGCGCGATGTCGTCCTCGGCGGCCAACTCGCCCAGGATGCGCATGGACGCATCCAGGTCGTCGGTCGCATACGGCAAGGCCCGCAAAGGTTTCGACAGCGGGCGGAAGAAGTCGTCCCAGTGGATCAGCACCACTCTGCGCGCGCCCACCGCGCGCACCGTCTGCGTCCAGTAATCCAGCAGATAGGACCGCGGCAGCACACCCAGCTGTCCCACACCGAGATAAACCACCTCGGCCTGTTGACCGGCGAGCGCGCCCTGCACAAACCCGGCGCTGCCTTGAATCAGCAGTCGCCTGCCGGAGGGCCGGTGATGGATCAACGCCGACCACGCCTCACCACACCGGTAGGCCGACACCTTCACTGGCGGCCGCACCGGCGCGGTGATCACACCGGGAAACCGATCCGGTGGAGAATGCCGCGATTCGATCAGGGTTACGTCGAAGGCGCCCAGGCTAATTGGATCACCCCGGTCAGCGACGATCAGCCGGTCATCGGGCAAACCATAGCCGCGGCCGATGTTGGCCGCCGACTGGCCACCGACCAGACGTGCGCCGGTGGCATCGGCCACCAGCGCGGAGTCCAGCGCGTGGTCGATGTGGGTGTGCACCGGGATGACGGCCTCCAAGCGGGACACCTTCGCCCGGGCCAGGCAGCCGTAGACTCGGGCCGGCGACGGCGACACCTTGCGCAGCGCCACTCGCGGGAGGCTGGGCCGGGAGAAGTAGCCGTCGGTCATCAAAGCCGACGACCCGTCATCGAGCAGCAGC
>NZ_DASRBZ010000432.1:0-3713 GCF_035653355.1 Mycobacterium sp.
TAGATCAGCGACGAGGCGAAGATGACCGGGATAACGCCGGCCTGGTTGACCTTCAGCGGCAGATACGTCGACGTGCCGCCGTACATGCGCCGGCCTACCATCCGCTTGGCGTATTGCACCGGGATACGGCGCTGGCCCTGCTCGACGAACACGACGCCGACAATGATGATCAGCGCCGCCACGCACACCGCGGCGAAGATCACCCCGCCGCGGCTGTCCAGGATCGACTTTCCCTCCGCGGGGATACGGGCGGCGATGCCGACGAAGATCAGCAGCGACATGCCGTTGCCGATACCGCGCTCGGTGATCAGTTCGCCCATCCACATCACCAGCCCGGCGCCCGCGGTCATCACCAGGACGATCACCACCAGGGTAAAGATGCTCTGGTCGGCCATGATGTCCAGGCTGCAGCCCTGCAGCAGGCCGCCGTTGGCCGCTAGCGCCACGATGCTGGTGGCCTGCAGGATGGCCAGCGCTATCGCCAGATAGCGGGTGTATTGGGTCATCTTGGCCTGGCCGGACTGGCCTTCCTTGCGCAGTTCTTCGAACCGCGGGATGACCACGGTGAGCAGCTGCACGATGATGCTGGCGGTGATGTAGGGCATCACTCCCACCGCGAACACGGTCAGCTGGAGCAGCGCGCCGCCAGAGAACAGGTTGATCAGCGAGTAGATCTGCGCTGCCTCGCCGCCGCTAACCTGCGCGATGCACTTCTGCACATTCGGGTAGTTGATGCCGGGCGAAGGGATCGACGCGCCCACCCGGTAGAGGATGACGATGCCCAGCGTGAACAGGATTTTCCGGCGCAGGTCGACTGTTCGCAGCGACGAGATGAAAGCCGAAAGCACTCTTCCTCCTGCGCAGCCGGGCTCTGGTCACGGCATGCCGACGGGGCTGGTCTGGCCAGCATTGGGTTAAGTCTGCGTCACGCGCCGAGCACCCGCAGGTCCCGACGTGCGGAGTCGCGCGTCAAACAGTCTACGAGAGTAACAGCGCCGGCAATGGTTGCTGGCAACCAGCGTAGAGTTTCCCGTAGTCATTATATTGGCTAATTATCGACTGGTGATTGGTCGTATGGGTCGAAGGGATGGTCGATGACGCGAATGGGCAGCGCACGGTTCGAAGGCGACACCTGGGATCTGGCGTCCAGTGTCGGGGTAACGGCAACGATGGTCGCGGCCGCACGCGCCGTCGCCACCCGATCGTCCAATCCGCTGATCAACGACCAGTTCGCCGAGCCGCTGGTGCGCGCGGTGGGCGTCGACTTCTTCACCAAAATGGCCAGCGGTGAGCTGCAGCCGCGCGATCTCGACGACGAGACGGCCAAGGGCCTGCGCCGCTTCGCGGACGCGATGGCCATCCGCACCGAGTACTTCGACGACTTCTTCTTGAACGCCACCGCGGCAGGTATCCGGCAAGCGGTGATCCTGGCGTCCGGTCTGGATTCCCGCGCCTACCGCCTGGCATGGCCAGCCGGCACGGTCGTGTTCGAAGTCGACCAGCCGCAGGTGATCGACTTCAAGACCGCAACCCTGGCCGAACTGGGCGCGCAACCGACAGCGGACCGGCGCACGGTGGCGATCGACTTGCGCAACGACTGGCCCGCTGCGCTCCAAGAGGCCGGATTCGACCCGGGGCGGCCGACCGCCTGGATCGCCGAGGGCCTGCTGGGCTACTTGACCGCCGAAGCGCAGGACCGGCTGCTCGACCGGATCACCGCGCTGAGCGCGCCCGGCAGCCGCTTCGCCACTGAAGGACTCCTCGACGTCAACAACGTGAGCGAACATGAACTGCGTCGGCGCATGCAACGCCAAGCCGAACGGTGGCGCAACCACGGCTTCGAACTCGACATGGCCGCCCTGGTGTATTTCGACGACCGAACCGACGCCGGCACCTACCTGACCAACCTGGGCTGGAAGACGGTGAGCACCAGCACGACCGAGCTGCTGGCCAAGCATGGGCTGCCGCCGATCGATGCCGACGACGCCCCCTTCGGAGAGGTGGTCTACCTCAGCGCAGAACTGGATTAACACCATGACCCGCAGCGACAGGGATAGCTGGGATCTGGCCTCCAGCGTGGGCGCGACCGCCACCATGGTCGCGGCCGCGCGGGCGCTGGCCAGCGAAGAACCTGACCCGATCATCAACGACCCGTTCGCCGCGCCGCTGGTGCGGGCGGTGGGCCTCGACTTTTTCACCCGCCTCGTCGACGGCGAGATCGCCAAGCCACATGAGCAATCCGGGCGCGATCTGCAGCTCGAGACCGATTCAATGGCGGTGCGCACCCGGTTCTTCGACGAGTTCTTCATGGCCGCGGCCGCATCCGGTATCCGCCAGTCGGTGATCTTGGCTGCGGGCTTGGACTCACGGCCGTACCGGCTCGCGTGGCCTGCCGGGAGCGTCGTCTACGAAGTCGACCAGCCGAAGGTCATCGAATTCAAGACAGCTGCACTGTCCGCCTTGGGTGCCGCCCCTGCCGCTGAACGGCGAACGGTCGGCATCGATCTGCGTGCGGACTGGCCAGCTGCTTTGCGCGGCAGTGCGTTTGACGAGACAAAGCCGACAGCGTGGAGCGCCGAGGGCTTGTTGATGTATCTGCCGCCGGAAGCACAGGACCGGCTCTTCGACGACATCGCCGCGCTGAGCGCGCCGGGCAGCAGGCTGGCCACCGAATTCCACCCAGACTCCGGCTTGACGATGTCCGAACGCGCCCAGGCGTTCAACCGCCGATGGGCCAATCTCGGCTGCGACATCGACCTGTCCGGACTGTTTTACGAAGGCCAGCGCAGCAACGTCGTGGAGTACCTGACCGACCACGGCTGGCAGGTGAGTACCCGGCTTCGGGGGGAGTTGTTCACTGACTACGGCCGAACGTTTCCCGACGACGACGAGATGGCGGCGTTCGGCAACATTGCCGCTGTCACCGCGATACGCGAATAGGAGCTACCGGATGGCACGTGCCGATAACGACAGCTGGGACTTGGCCTCCAGCGTGGGAGTCACCGCGACCATGGTCGCGGCGTCGCGGGCGATGGCTTCGCAGGGCCCTGATCCGCTGCTCGACGATCCGCTGGCTGATCCTCTGGTCCGTGCAGTGGGCCTGGAGCCGTTCGTCCGCCTGATCGACGGTGAGATCGAGATCGACGACGACCCGGTGCTGAATCGGCAGACGAGACGAGAGCGGATCGCCGTCAGGACAAGGTTTTTCGACGACTTCTTCGTCAGCGTCGGCGACGCTGGCGTGCGACAGGCCGTGATCCTGGCCTCGGGTTTGGACACCAGGGCCTACCGGCTGGCATGGCCGGCGGGCACGGTGGTCTACGAAATCGACCAGCCGGGGGTCATCGAGTTCAAGACCCGTACCCTGGCCGATATCGGCGCAACTCCGACCGCCGAGTTGCGCGTGGTGGGCATCGACCTGCGTGACGACTGGCCAACAGCCTTGCGGCAGCATGGCTTTGACGTAAGCCAGCCCACGGCGTGGAGCGCTGAAGGGCTGCTGCCCTATCTGCCGCCCGACGCGCAGGACCGGCTCTTCGACAACATCACCACGCTCAGCGCGCCCGGCAGCAGACTGGCCACCGAGCATTTCCCGGAGCGCGACGCCTTTTCGGACGAGCGGGCACAGCGTCTCACCGAACAGTGGCACCGTCTCGGACTGGACCTCGACGTGTCCGACCTGTTTTATCTCGGAGAACGCAGCATCGTCATGG